>NZ_CACA01000373.1:0-64062 GCF_000180455.1 Kamptonema sp. PCC 6506 | reverse complement strand
GAGTTTAACAACTTATTAACTCGTTCCTTCACCTCATCTCGGACGCGATGAAATGTCTCTATTGGCTGTCCGTCGGGGTCGTCAAGTTGCCAATCTTCAAACACTTCGCGCAGTACCCATTCTTCCGGTAAATTCACACCACAGCCACACAGAGAAATTACAGCATCGTAATCCTCAGCATTAAAATCACTTAACGGATCTGAAGTTTGATCTGTGATATCAATACCAATTTCAGACATTACTTGAATCGCCGTTGGATGAACTCTGCTAGATTCCAACCCGGAACTCGCTACCTCAATTTTCCCCTTACCTAATGTTTTAGCAAAACCTTCAGCCATTTGGGAACGGCAAGAGTTTCTTTTACAGACAAACATGACTTTTTTCATGGTTTTTTTTGTTACTTATTATCAGGCTACTTTTTGATTTCAAGAGCACTATTGGCGATGGCGATAATTTCCTTCGCTGCTTTTTCTTTGCGTTCGCTGTAACGGTCGGTCAAATAATCAACCTGGCCGCGTAACAATAGAGTAAACTTATATAATTCCTCCATTACATCAACTACACGATCGCGATAAGCCGAATCTTTCATCGTTCCATCTTCATTAAACTCCTGATAAGCTTTAGCCACAGAAGATTGATTTGGGATAGTAAACATTCGCATCCATCGCCCCAAAATTCTCAGAGTATTAACTGCGTTAAAAGACTGCGAACCGCCGCTAACCTGCATCACCGCTAAAGTTCTACCTTGAGTAGGTCTAACGGCCCCAATACTTAAGGGAATCCAGTCAATTTGGTTTTTCATAATCCCGCTAATATTACCATGTAGTTCTGGGCTTGACCACACTTGACCCTCAGACCAAAGACTCAACTCACGCAATTTTTGAACTTTGGGATGAGTATCAGGAACACTACCATAAATCGGCAATTCTAGGGGATTTAAAAATCTAATCTCGGCACCGAAATCTTCAATTATTCTAGCCGCTTCTTCAGCAAGTAGGCGACTATAAGAACGCTCTCGCAAAGAACCATATAAAAAGAGAATTCGGGGTTTATGAGTAAGGTTTTTCATTGGATTATAGCTATGAGAATTAGTAAAGACAACGGGGATCTCGCAGGGAAGCTGTTTCTGGTTTACGAGGGAACCAAAACGCTGTTTTCTTGCAGAACTCTACTAACATTAACATCACTGGAACCTCAATTAAAACACCAACAACCGTAGCCAATGCCGCCCCTGAATTTAATCCAAAAAGCATGACAGCCGTAGCAATCGCTACCTCAAAATGATTGCTAGCACCAATCAGCGCGGCGGGTGCTGAATCTTCGTAGTGAAGGTTTAGTTTTAAAGCTGCTACATAAGAAATCAGGAAAATGAAATTAGTTTGGATAAACAGGGGTACGGCAATTAAGAGAATGTGCAGAGGATTGTTAACAATCAACTCTCCTTTGAAGGCAAACAAAAGAATTAGCGTAATCAAAAGTGCAGCCGTAGCCACTGGACTTAGATAGTGCATAAACTCTCGTTCAAACCATTCTTTTCCTTTATGTTTAAAAATCCAGAAGCGGCTATACATTCCGGCAGCTAAGGGCAAACCAACATAAATTAACACAGACAATACTATGGTTTGCCAAGGAACAACTAGATCGTTGGCTGCTAACAGCCATCTGCCTAATGGTGCGTATAGAAATAGCATTGCTAGAGAGTTAACGGCGACCATGACTAGAGTATGTCCTTGATTGCCATAGGAGAGATATCCCCACATTAAAACCATCGCCGTACAGGGGGCAATTCCTAATAATATTGTGCCAGCGATGTAGGAACTAGCGATGGAAACTTCACTGCCACGAATTATTTCTGTGCCGGTAATCAGAGGACGAAATAGCCAACCTAAGAAAAACTGAGAAAATGCCACCATTGTCAATGGTTTTATCATCCAGTTAACAACTAATGTTAAGATTACAGGTTTGGGCGATCGCGCTGCATTTGCTGCTTGGGTAAAGTCTATTTTTACCATGATGGGATACATCATAAAAAATAGACAAATGGCAATCGGAATCGATACCTGATAAAAGCTAAGAGCATCAAGGGTGACGGCGACGCTGGGGAATAATCTACCGAGAATAATACCGCCTAAAATGCAAAGGAATACCCAAAGGGTGAGGTATCTTTCAAAAAAACTAAGCTTGTTTCCTGCATGAACAGGTGAGGTTGTCGATTGATTCATTGAGTTAAATATTGAAGGGGAAATTGCCGATAAAAATTAAAACTTTGCTTGTTGGCGTAGTAACTCACCGATGGTTAAGTCTAACTGAGCCTCACCATTAAAAACAGTACCGACTTTGCCATTGTAGAAATTGTTGTAAATCAGTTGATATCCGTCCTTTGGCAATGGAATGTAGCCTACAGAATTAACTAAAGTTGGTGCTTTTTCCATGTAGAATTCCACGAAGTCGCGTACTTCTGATTTGGTTTGGGCGGCACTATAGCTAACGTAGATGAAAAGAGGTCTGGTAAGAGGTTTATACTGAGCTTTTTCTACTGTTTCACGGGTAGGCATTACCGAGCCTTGACCATTATCTATTCCTAATGCTTTCAATTGAGTTGGATTGGCTTCGTAATAGCTTAATCCAAAGTAACCCAAGGCATTTGGATCTTTGGTAACTCCCTGGACTAAAACATTATCATCTTCACTAGCTGTGTAGTCAGTACGGCTGGCTTTGGCTTCACCGACTGTTGCTTCTGTGAAATAGTCAAAGGTACCAGAATCTTTACCCGCACCATAGAGGTTAATGGGTTGATTTGGCCAACTGGTTCTAATCTGATTCCATTTGGTAATTTTACCTTGTGCGGCTGGTTCCCAAAGTTTTTTTAGTTCTGCTACTGTAATGTCTTTTGCCCAGCTATTTTTGGGGTTAACTACTACTGTGAGAGCGTCAAAAGCGATGGGTAATTCATAATAGCGAATACCAGCTTTATTGCAGGCTTCCATTTCTTCTGGTCGAATTGGTCGCGAGGCATTACTGATATCTATTTCGCCAGCACAAAACTTTTTAAATCCTCCACCAGTACCGGAGAATTCAACAGTAATTGCTACTTTTGCGCCTTGGGTCTTTTGAAAGTCTTTCGCGATCGCATCTGTAATCGGATAAACGGTACTGGAACCGTCGATTTTAATCGGCTGCGAGGTTTGCGATTGGACTTGGGCGCAGGAATTGAGGAGAGCTATAGCACTAAATGCTAAAATTCTTATACTAAGTGTGTGAGAATTGACCTGCCTTGTTGTTTTCATTGACCTTGCCTTAATGTCAAAATTCATGTCCACAAGTTCACCATATCAATAAAAATTGATATGTCAAGTATAGGGGATAACACGCACAGGAAAAATACATTAAGAAATGTTGATTGACTAAGGGGTGTCGCAGCAACGGATAGACAGGATCGGGCTGAAGCGGCGGTACTCGGCGAGGTACTGTTCGAGGATGGCGAACTGGGGAATGTTGAGGCTGTAGTAGATCCAGCGTCCCTCTTGGCGGCTGCGGACTAAAGCTGCTTCCTTCAAGGTTTTGAGGTGAAAGGAGAGTTTTGACTGGGGGACATGGAGGCGATCGCACAGATCGCAGACGCACAATTCCTGTTCTCGCAGTAACTCGATTACCTGAATCCGCAGAGGGTCAGAGAGGGCATGAAAACCGCAAGCGATCGCACTTGCTGTAATTGTACGAGTATTAACCATCAAAAAATTTTGAAATGTATGTATGGCTATCTTAGCGAAAAATTTAGTAAGTAGCTCTGTATAAGTAGAAGGAAGAAGGAAGAGGGAAGAAGGAAGAAGGAAGAACGCTTATACAGCCAACTTTTTAGCCATCGGTATCTTATGTTTAATTAAGTGGATTTACTTATCATTTGTGAGGGTGATACGCGGACTTCAGGGGGCGACAACGAGGCTAACCCTGTTTTGTTACTAAGCGGAAGAAGAAAATAAAAATTTACCCTCATTCATCAGACCTAATTGAGGTTTGAAAGATTTTGCTCTATTATACTCTGCTGCTTAGTGACAGCAGAGAGATAATTATTTCTTTTTCATTCTTCTATACTTTTCCAAACTCTGTTAAGAAGCGGAAAGCACTTAAAATATGACTCGCACAAACATAAGGCGAAGTATCATAAAAAGCGTTCCATGCCGCCGCTTTATCCTCATCATACTTCTCTCTCCTTTCGGGATGTTGGTCTAACCAGCTAATCCGCACTGCATGACCAATTAATACATCCAAAACGATATATTCTTCTATTTGTAACTCCGGGTTCCGCTGAGCAATTGCCGCCAATTCCATCAAGGCTTCAATATTAACTTGTCGGTACTCCGGCGCACCAATTTTATTCAATAAATGCTCGACTTGTAGAGCAAAATTCTTCTCACCTGGAGTCATTTCTGCTAAAATTGGTTCGCTATCTAGGCGATTTCTGCGCTCCAATTTATCACCAATTACCAAACCCTTACAATGCCGCAATAACTCCCAAACATTAGGATAAAAATCTTTGGGTACGCGATTAACTGCACCTGACATTTGCCGCTGTCGTCGCCACCCGCCTAAGTTAGTTTCTGGTGACTGCAAAGTTGGTAAGACCACCCATTCAATATCTTTTTCCGGTTGTTTGACGTGCAAAGATTCTTGCTGTCTGAGCACTTGATTCATACCTTCATAGCCTGTTAATACTTGCCGCAAGCGAGTTTTAATTTCAAAGGGACTTAACTGCATTAAATGTTCGTAAGCTTCATTCTGCGTAATCCCCAAATCGCGAGCTAATTCGGTAGCAATCAGCAAGATAAAATAGCTCACCCTCAGTGTTAGCAAGCCTTTAAATAATAGTGGTTCAGCTTTAATTAGCAAACCAAAGTAAATCAGAATTTCTTGGGTAAGAACCCGGTCGCGAATATCTTCCCCACAGAAATGCCGAATTTTCTCCATGATTTCTGTGTAAGAACGCGGCTGCAAAATTACAGAATCTTCACTGTAAGCTTTTCCGACTGTAACATACTTACCGCGTACTAAAATATCAGTAACTGCATCTGATAGGCTAATATCAACTTTATTCAGCAAACCGGCCACATGACGGACTACGGCCCAATATATTTTTGATTGAGAATCGCTGCTAGCTTTAAGATAAACTTCATTGAGCAAATCTGCAACTGTAACAGCGTCTTCTGGCCCACCGAATCCAGTATTAAAATTCAGTCCTTTGAGGCGAACTAAGGTATGCAATAGCTCAACTTGTTCGTACAAATTCTCGGAACCCCGCAAACTGGTAAGCAATAATTTTGTATTTGTTTCGCACTCTAACTTAAATTCTTGCGTGTGGCTTAATGGCCCAGTCTTATCGGGATTATAACCCAAGTGATACCTCACGGGAAATGCACCTTTAACTGAAGACTGGGAAAATCCAAAATCGTGTAGAAAATCAATTCTCTCAACACCAGCAGTTAGGATTAACTGATTGATTTGACCCAATTTTACGGGGGTATATTTGCAGTGTCCGTCACGCAGTTCTTTCATCAACTCTAACAGTGCTTCTCTACCAGTTTCTAGCATTGTATGAGTCAGCATCAGCGTTACTAGAGGACGACCTAATTGATACCAATGACGGTTAATATAAGCTAATTCGCTCTTGATTTCAGCTACTAAAAAATGATAGTCAAGAGTGAGGTAAAATTCTTGTTGATCTAAAAAAGAAGGCAGAAAAACAATCGTTTCTCCCCGAATCCTAAATACTCTGGAAGTTGTCAAAGTCCGCAATCTTCGCACGGGTCTACCTGTTAAACCTAATTGATCGTTGCGACCAATTTGTGTATAAATAGCAGATAGTTCTTTGGCTTGGCGTATCTGTATTGGTTCTACTTGTTTTGGGGTCTGGGTGGCGATACCATGAGCAGCTAATTCCGCTTGCAAATCTTCATCTTCGGCTAATAACGCAATTTGTACTAAAGGCTCTCGATGATGACGAATAGATAAATGTCGTCCTAGTGGGTCAATATCGCCAATGGCGACTAATTCTTCGTCTAATAACTGAGCAAGAAAATATAAACTTTGGGCCCAAACGAGGGGGACATTTTCATTAGGTAAGCGTTTTTGACTATGAGGATTTAATTTTTCTGCTTCAATACTTTCGGCTGGGACATAATACAATTCTGGGAGTAAGCCGTAACCATCCCGTTCTATAATTAGAGATTCTAAAATTTCTTTATATTCTTTAACTTGTTGCTGGTTTCTATGAAATATACCATCAAGTAACAAATAGGTAAAAAATAACGGCCATTCACATTCAATATGCTCAAATTGCTTGAGTTCTTTCGGTTCGTAGTGGAGGCGTTCGCCATCTTCTAAAACTGTTTGGTGTCCGTCTCTGAGAAAGCGTTTGCAACCGTATTTTCCTTGGAGTTTGCTGATAATTTTGTTTTTTGTCCGCTCGATTAATTCCCGATCTTCAACGGCAAAGGCAGGAAAACTAATTACGCTCAACAAGGCTGCATCTACTTCTTTTGAACTTGATTCTCTGGGTAAAAGGGATTCCAATGTCACTCGCGTTCTGGCAATTTCATCTGGCAAAACGTGAATTACTGAGGCTTGAGAACCGTTAACTCCGAATAAATCTAAGCCGTTCATGGCTTCTAAAGCTGCTTTTGCCATACCTACGGAACTGGCGTTTAATTCTGCACTGCCATGATTGATTTTATTTCCTCGCTCCCAAATTCCGTAGTCGGGAGTGCGATAAGCTCTGCCAATATAATAGACTAAGTTTTGCACAAAGTTCACTTCATCAATTGTAAAAACAATGTGTAAGCCTGAAGCCGTCATTTGTGCTAATATTAATAGAAATAAGGAGGTAGCATCTAATTGTAAATGTCCCCAAGCGTCATCGCCGACGACAATATCTCCAGTCTGAGTATTATACTTAGCGTGTAGGGCATTTAGGGGCAATTGACTATTTTTAAAGTTTTCTACTTTATGAGCTTGTCGCATCATGGCGAAGAGTAATCCTCGCATTAGTTTGACGACACTATGTTCTAGCTCAAATGTTCTACCTTGGTCGTCATCAAGTTTGCGGTAAGCTAAAGCTAAACCCCAGACGGCGAGGATGCTGTAAACATTATCTCGCACCCAAGCATCGGTATAGTCGCCGTGAGCGTTAATTGCTGTGCTGGCTGGTAGTAAACCCGCGATCGGGTTTTGACGTTTGAGGATGACGGTTTTGATTTGGTGATAGTAGCTATCTAACCTTTCTCGCCGTTTTGCTATTGCGATCGTCATCTTGTGGTTCCTTTTTTTGATTCCTGCCTAGTTGTGGTCAATAGTTCTTAAATATAAAGACACTATTTTTTTCTCCATTCAAAACCTTGTTTAAGGGTTTAACATAAATGGAATCTTTTTTACAGTAACTTTGATAACATAAGGAGGGTGTTAAATGCAGAAGTGGAAATTATCTGATTTTGCCGTTTCCCCTCCTCCTACTTCCGCTAAACTGTACTCAGCCCCAACATGGCACGGAGGGTAAAAGTTACAAACATAAATGCGGCGATGATGAAACTAATGAGAGCGATCGCACTCACGGGGTTCTTCAGCAGCGGCCTCAGTTGCTCAAACAGGAAAAAGAAGATTCCCAGAGTGATTGTGATGAAGTAGCGGGGATAGCGAGAGATATTCTCAAAAAATTCTTGCATTGTTTTAGTTGGTTATATTTACAGTTTCATCTTTAATTGGTATCACTTTGAGGTCAAAATGTCAATTTCCACTCAATCTCAAGTTTTGCCGCGTCCGTTTCTCAAATGGGCGGGGGGTAAAAGTAGGCTGATTCCGCAATATTTACCTTATTTTCCTAAGAAGTTTACGAATTATTATGAGCCTTTTTTGGGTGGTGGTGCTGTGTTTTTTCATTTGCAACCTAAATCGGCAGTTTTAACGGATATCAATGCTAATTTGATTAATACTTATTGCTGCGTTCGAGATCGGGTTGAGGAGCTAATTACCTATTTAAAGAAACATGAATTAAGGCATAATAAAGAGCATTATTATGATGTGCGATCTTATCCGGGAGGAACTGAGATAGAAAGGGCAGCGCGGTTGATTTATCTTAACAAGACTTGCTTTAATGGCTTATATCGAGAAAACTCGAAAGGTGAGTTTAATGTGCCGATGGGTAAATATAATAATCCAACGATTTGTAATGCCGATTTACTTCGTTCAGTATCAGTTGTGTTAAAATCAGTGACTATTGAACAAAGGCATTTTGAGGATGTGTTGAAGTATGCTCATAGTGCGGAAGACTTTGTTTATTTCGATCCGCCCTATTTTCCGATTAATGATACTAGCTATTTTACCTCTTATAGTCGCGATTCTTTTACTGAGAACGATCAAGTTAGATTGAGAGATGTTTTTGCAGAACTTGCTAATCGAGGGGTAAAAGTGTTGTTATCTAATTCTGATTGTAAGTTGATTCGAGACCTGTACAAAGAGTTTAAAATTAAACCTATATTAGCAGCAAGGGCGATTAATTCTAAGGCTAAGCTTCGAGGGAAAGTTGCTGAAGTTTTAATTACTTCATATTAAATCTTAAAGTAGTTTTTTATGTAGTAGGCGATTACAGTACAAAATGGTGTGTATTTACCTTCTGCATCCGGTTGAACATAACTTTGAGCTAATATTTGTATCTCTTCAATTGTCAGACCGTCCATAGCTTGCAATATTCCATCTATTGCCTGACTTCGCATATTCTTTAGCTTATCAATGTTGAGTCCAAGTTGGTCAATAGTTGTTAAAGCAGAGTCTTGTTTTCCTGGTTCATTAGTTGGCAAAATCTCTCCCGAACCAGAATATCTAAAAAAATCAGCACAACTGGGATCTAAAGGCGAAACCATGAGATTTTCATCGTACCACTCATCTTTTTTAACTCCACAGTGTTGAGGTTCTTTAGGTTCTCTTTCTCTTTGACAGGAAGCTAACAGATTTTTGTAATTTAGTGCTTCTTCGGGATAGGTTTTACGAGGCTTTAAATGTTCAATATGGCTTTTTTGTTTGCTGATTTCCATTCCGCAGTAGCAACAAATAAAACCCTGTTCTTGCAGTAATGATTGATGCAAATTTGATTTTTGTGGTGCTTGAAAGTTATCCCAGTTAGGTTTCCAGTCATCGCTTTCTAGAGCTTTCCAATCTGTAAAATCTTTTGGTTCCTCACCCTTTTTAATATACTTCATCGGTTAAGAATTTCCTTCCGTCTCATCAATATATCTGCTCTGACAAACTCTGACTCATCCTCGCCAATTTCATCTTCTATCTGTTGGCGTAATTCCTTCGCAGCATCAAGATTTCCCGCGTCTATCAGTCTAAAAAGTTGGCGAAGACTATCCTTGATTTCTTGTGGCCTTTCTGGGACACCCATCACGTCTTCAAGGATACGATTGCTATCTCTACCAAAAGAACTTTCTGGCTGTTTAGCTACTATACCTTCAGGTGTTGCCTCTAAAATGTAGATACCATCAGGTTTAATCTGACTAATGACTTGAGGTGAATGAGTGGTAATAATAAATTGGCAATTAGGAAATGTTCTAGTTAAAGCGGGAATAATTTCCCGTTGCCATTTCGGGTGCAGATGTAATTCGATTTCATCAATCAAAACAACGGCACTGCCTTCCAGTGGATTTTCTAAACCTGGGTTAGCAATTGCTAAGCGTCTGGCTAAATCTCCTACCATTGCTAGCAAGCATTTCTCCCCGTCAGATAGTTGATTTACGATCAGTTCTTGACCTTGTTTTTTTACAGTCATTCTTAGGATCGATCGTCTAACACGCAAGTTTGAAAAATTTGGTATTAATGAATAAATGGATTGTCTTACGGTTTCTAGATTTCTGTTTCGATGTTCGTGGTTATCCCGTATTTGTTCATTCTCCAAATCTTCCAAATCTGCAAACCATTGAAAGAAACTATCGAAGCTAATTTGTATTTGCTCTAGCGCTTGATTGTAGGCATCTGTCTGCTTAAAGGAATATCCATTCTGACTCTCCAAATGACGCTCAATAACACCACGATTAGTCGGGTAGTAAACTGCTAGTGGTATGTTGGCTAAAGGACTACCTTTCCACTGATTATGTATATTTTGGGCAACTTCTTTTAATTTTTCCATGCCTTCTAGTTTTTCATTTCCGCTATCTTCTTTCGTTACAGACCAACTGATTTCTTGTGACTGAGAGAGTTCGATTATAATTTGATTTCTTATCTCTTTATATCCGTTTTTGATATCTAGTACACGAAAAAAAGACGGGTTTAAACTGTCATTTTTATTAGGGAATTGAATCAAATAAAGAAAACGGGACAAAAGAATGGCAATACAGTCCAAAATACTAGATTTTCCCACGCCATTGTTCCCAATAATTACTATTGGCTCATCAGGGTTAAATTCCAGATTTAGATTATCTATTCCCCTAAACGCATTGATTTTCAATCGTTTAACTTTCATAACTTTTACCTAAACTGATTTCAACATAACCACACCCCGGTCAAACACCCGATCATCCGTCCCAATTCCACTCACAAATATTCTATCATCATAAACATCAAAGGCTGCAAAACTAAGCCGCGAAGCCGAATATGCCGTCCAGGGAGAACGCCCCACCTCACGAGTACCACCGCCACCGCCGCATATTAAATAAGTCGTTCCATTAATCGAACGAGTCCTTTCATAATGGTGATCGTGCCCGTTAATATAAACTTGCACTCCATACTTTTGAAAAAGCGGCGTTAAATTCTCAACAAATGGTTTATTTACACCATAAATTCCCGATGAATAAATCTGGTGATGACCAAATACTATTTTCCAAGGTGCATCGCTTTGACTCAATTCTTTATCCAGCCAAATTAGCTGATTTTTCCAATCTGCATTACTATTAGTATCTAAGGCAAAAAACTGTACTTTACCGCGCCGAAAAGTATAGTAACGTCCTTGCATATTAAAGCCGACATATTTAACTTGAGGGTCGCCATTAGCCGTGCGAATGTCATGATTTCCTAGACAAGCGTAAAACTTAACGTTCTGCTGCAATAAATCTTGATATGGCTTCTCAAATACGGCGTTAATTTTCTCAATTTCGCCGTTATTATAAATATTATCGCCAGCGAGAATTGCCAAATTAAAAGGATTTTGTTGATGATAGCGCGTCATCGCCCTGGCTACCCGATACTGACCTTCAGCACCAGTACCCGTGTCTGCGACGGAGATAAAACGCAAAATCGGCGGGGTGGTGGGTAACTGCGCGATCGCACCTTCTCCCTCCAAACTAGCAGCAGGACTAGCACCCTCAACAATTTGAGCCTTAAGTATTTTCCACATTCCCGTCAGACTTAATGCGCTCAGGCCACTTAAAATTAAAAATTGACGGCGTTTGATACTCATTTTGATTCAGTTAGAAGTAATGAAATGATAAATTAAGGCTGAGAGATATAGCTCACGTAAAAATCTATCGCATTTAAGCATATTTATACCGCCAGGAGGTTAAGAAAATGTCAGAAGACCAACCACAACAGCCACAGCCGGAACAGCCTCAGCCAGAGGTAAAGCCGATCGCCACTTCTCAAAACGCGGCTAAAACTCCCCAGGATTCCGCAAAACTCGATCGCAGCCTGTTGGAAAAACTCACTTCCGCTTGGCTGACTGTAGTCCAGTTGGTGCGATCGCTTCTACCCGCCTCAATCAATCAAAAGCTGTCCGATACAGTTTTAAGCAGCGCGATCGCAGCAACTCTGATCGTCGCGATCGGTACAACACTAACCCTGCTACCTGGAAAATCACCTGAAATAATAGTTATCCCCTCTTCAGAATCCCCCCAAATAGTAGTTATCCCCTCGCCAGAATCCTCGGAAATAGTAGTTATCCCCTCTTCAGAATCCACAGAAATAGTAGTTCTCTCATCTCCAGAAACAACAGCAACAAATTTACCCGACCTGGTAGCCCCTGAAGAAACAAAACCCGTAGAAATTGCTCCCCCATCGCCTCCAAAACTAACACCAGAACAGAATCTTATTGCCACAATTCAAAATCAAGTAGATGAACTAACCAATCAATTTAATAACAGCTTAATAGAATCCATTCAGGTTAATTTATTCAGCAATATTTTAGCTGTTAAAATCGGCGATGATTGGTATAATCTCCCTGAAAGCGAACAAAATCAGTTAGCCAATCAAATGTTTCAACAAGCCCAAAAACTTGAATTTAGAAAACTGGAAATAGCCAACTCCCAAGGCAAACTCATAGCTCGCAGCCCCGTAATTGGCTCTGAAATGATTATTTTAGAACGGAAGAAAGCAGAAAATATCGGTAATGGTTAGTTGTTAGTTGTTAGTGGTTAGTGGTTGTCATTGCATAGCCTGCGCGTAGTGCTTACGAAGCGAAGTATCAGCCCTTCAGTTAATCTTCGCCAACGCAATGACAACTAACAACTAACAACTAACTATTAACAACCAACAACTAACAAAATTACTTCTTAGGTTTAAAACCTTTCTTCTGGAAATAGGTTCTAAATACCTCTTGGGCAATAGGAGCGGCCGATACAGCACCATATCCCCCCCCTTCGACAACAACCGCGATCGCCACTTCCGGCTTATCAGCAGGCGCAAAACCCACATACATAGAATTATCCGGGTGCCCTGGAATTTCCACCGTCCCAGTCTTACCCCCACTCAGAGGAATAGAACCGTCATTCATAGCGCGACCAGTACCTTTAAGCACCACATCAATCAACCCCTGGCGAACCACATTCAAAGTTTCCGGCGCGATCGCAGTCTTAATCGGTTTAGCCCCATTAGCTTGAGAAGTCAACAAATGCGGCTGCACTCGCCAACCCCCATTCGCAACAGTTGACACCATCACCGCCAACTCTAAAGGCGTTACTAACACCAAACCCTGACCAATTGCCATCGTCACCGTATCGCCCACATACCAATCCTCCCCGTACATTTTCACTTTCTCTTTCGGCGTTGGAATTTGACCATGATTTGCCCCATCTAACCCCAATAACTTCAAATTAATTGTTCCGCCAATCCCCAATTCATGACCCCATTTAGACATTTGCTCCGGCCCTGCGGCCATCCCTACTTGATAAAAAAACGTATTACTACTGTAGGCCAAAGCATCGCGAAAACCAATAGTGCCATAACCAGCACCATGTTCGTTAAAAGATATACCACCAATAGTAATAGAAGCAGAACTAAACAAAGTTGAATCAGGAGAAAATTTCCCCGACTGCATCCCCGCCGTAGCCGTAACAATTTTAAAAGTGCTGCCAGCAGGATAGCCTTGCAGAGCGCGATTTAGAAAAGGTTTATCCTCACCTTGAAGGCGAGTCCACTCTTTTTTACTCACCTTGCTAGTAAAAATATTCGGGTTAAAATCCGGCCAACTAGCCATCGCTAAAACCGCCCCCGTTTTCACATCTAAAGCAACAACTGCTCCCAAGCGATCGCCTAGAGATTTTTCAGCAGTTTTCTGCATATCCAAGTCCAAAGTCAACCGCACCGACTTACCAGCAATAGGAGCATTAACTCCCAACTCCTGTATTTCCTGACCCTTTGCATTCACCTCAATCAAACGATTTCCCCAAACCCCCTCAAGCGAAGAATTAGCAATCCGTTCAACTCCCAGTTGACCGACGATCATCCCCATCGGATACTTTGGATTAGCTTTAAGCTGATCTAAACTAGCCTCGCCAATATATCCCAAAACGTGCGCTGCTAAATCTCCATAAGGATAGTCCCGACTCGATTCAGGACGAATTTCAATCCCCTGCAAATTACCTGCTTGCTCAGACAAAGAAATAAACGTAGCACGGCTAATATCCTGCCGAATTCGGATCGGCAAAGCAGATTTATAACCAACTTTCTCTAATTTCTTAAGAATTTCCTCTTTAGGTATCTTCAATATGGAACTCAGCAGAGAAGCTGTAGCAGGCCATTCCTTTGCCGCCTGTTCCTTTGGCCATAAATATACCGAACGCGAAACTCGATTTGCTGCCAATATTTTGCCATTACGGTCTAAAAGTTGACCTCTGTTAGAAGCAACAGGAAATAACCGAATGCGGTTGTGCTCTGCCCGCTGTCGATTGTATTCACCTTGAACCAGTTGCAGTTGAGCTAGACGAAAAATCGGCAGACCCATCAAACCAGTAATGCACAGCATTAATAATATCGCTCGGTGTAATCTACTGCGGCGAAGTACCGCATTTTCGAGAGCCGCTTTGTCAAAAAAGCCCGTTCCAGATTTAAAAATATAATTGCTAGCCATTTTCATACCCAAACCGCATTTCTTCTCTTTCCCTATCAAAGGTATTGCCATCCGGAAAAAATCCTAAACATAAATTATGCCGATTGGTAGAGGAAGCAAAGATATTTTTTGGTTAATGTATAGTTAAATATCAATTTTTCAAAGCTTCAGCTTTTAAGGAAGGAGTTTGTACTATGCAGCCACTTGACATTTTGATTGCTTGGTTAGTTACAGGTAGCAGCTTGCTACTGATTTCTCAATTGCCTATTGGCGTTCAAATTGACAGTACGCCAAAAGCAATAGTTTCAGCAGCAGTTTTGGGGATTTTGAATGTTTTAATCATGCCAATTTTCAGAGCGGTATTTTTTATACCCAATGTTTTAACTCTCGGCTTGCTGTCAGGGCTTTTTGCTTTTGTTATTAATGTGATTATTTTTGCCTTAGCAGCTAAAGTTGTTGAGGGTTTTAGTTTGCAGAAGGGTATGTGGAGTGCTGTATTAGGAGCCTTAGCTCTGGCTTTGGTTAGCAGTTTCATTAATGGCGTTCTGATCTAATATCAGTTCCCCAAAATCATGCAACAGTAAGTAAGGGCACATAAAGATAAATGTAGGGTGGCGCGAGCCGCAACAAGCCTATAAATCAAAGCAGAAGATCGTTGTAGGCTCGCGCCCACCTTACAATTTATAGCGTTTATTTATGTCCTACTAATTACCCCAAATAAGAATTGTAGCAATACTTTTCAGTAAGTATTTGATTACCTATTACCAATTACCTATTACCAATTACCTATTACCAATTACCTATTACCTATTACCAATTACCGAATTATAAGCTTTTACCTTAAGGTCAATCCCAGTAATATCAGCACCCACAACAACAGCAAAAGCTCCCAAATCTAAGGCCTGTTTTGCCATCTGTGGCCCAGCAATACCACCTTCGCAAATAATTGGAATATCTAATTTTTCTACCATTTTGGCAAGTAGTTCAAAACCGGGAGGAGATAGATGTTTCGTTTCAGCAGTGTAGCCATAAAGAGTAGTTCCCACCGCATCAGCTCCCGCTTCTGCTGCTTTAATTGCTGTTTCCAAAGTGTCTGCATCAGCCATTACGGGTTTGCCTAATTCATCGTGAATTCTAGCAATTAAACTCTTAACTGTTTCTCCATTTGGGCGGTTTCTGAGAGTAGCATCAATGGCAATGATATCTGCACCTGCGGCTGAGATCGCCGCCGCATCTTCAAATCTGGGAGTAATGTAAACTTCAAATCCTGGCAATACTTGTTTCCAAATCCCAATAATTGGCGAGGAAATGCGCGATCGCACTGCTGTAATATGAGCTGGAGTATCAATTCTAACACCTGCTGCTCCTTGATTGACAGCCGCTTCTGCCATTGCTGCAATAACGCTCGGCTCATGCAAAGGCGAGTCACTTGGTGCTTGACAAGATACTATTAGTTTACTGGGAAATTTGTACTGAATCATTGGTAATGGGTAATGGGTAATGGGTAATTGGTAATGAGTAATGGGTAATGGGTAATGGGTAATTGGTGATTGGTGATTGTGTTAGTATAGCAAACGACAAGGTTTTAGGAGATTCTAACTTTCTAAACCCCTTGATTATAAGCTATTCTTCCCATCACCTAGCTTTTATTCATGATTTTCTGGAAACCAAATTTGCTTTTAACATCCCTTTAAAACGCCTCCAGTTAGCACGGATAACCTTCCACTGTGCCATGATATGTAACACAATAAACGCCAGAAATGTATAAGCCAACCAAAAGTGCAAACTTCTACCTAAGTCCACTAAAGCAGAATTTTGGGGGAATATGTCGGGGAGAGTAAAACCCAGAAAATGGACATTGTTGTTTTTATATGAATTTGAAAAAAAGAAACCGCTCACTGGAAGTGCAAACATAAATAAATACAGCGCAGAATGTAATAAAAACTTCTGCATCCACTCCCGACTAAGCTTTGGCAAACTGCGAGTATATTTACGCCGCCATACCTGAAGTAAAATCAAGATTCTCCAGGTCAAAAGACCCATAACTAAGACACCCATTGCCTTATGAAAATCATACAATTCTCCCCGGAGTGGAGTCTCGCGGGACACATTCGCCATAAATGTACCTGTTGTAAACAGCAACAGGTAGCAACACCCCATTACCCAGTGTATAGACATTAATTGCTTAAAAGCCGAATTAAGTCTAGGTTTAATTGCCTCTTTGCTGAAAATCATCTTTTCTCTTATCTAGATTATTAAGGATAAATTACCGCAGACAACCTTTATCTGTCAAGTTATAGCAGCCCTCAAAAATCATGCAATATTCCCAGTAATCTTAGCCATTAGTTATTAGCAAATTCGCGATCTTATGTAATAATTCCTCTGGCTGCACAGGTTTATTCAAATAATCATCTGCACCTGCATTCATGGCTGCCTTTTGATCGGATAGCATTGTCTTATTTGTTAAAGCTAGAATTTTGAGACCTTGAGCATAATTGGCGCTGAGGTTTCTCAACTGATGGATAATTTCATAACCATCTATTCCAGGCAAGCGCATATCAACAATTACAACTATAGGCTGAAACAATTTAATTTGTTCTACCGCAGTAGAACCTTCAATCATCCACACTACTTGCAGTCCTGCTGCTGTCATAATATCGCAAATAAGCGCGGCAATTTCCTCGTTTTCTTCAATTACAACCAGACAACCTTGCAAAGCAGAAGATTGAGAGATAAATAATGAATCTGTCTGTTCCTCTTTCCTATTTGCAACTCGCTCAATTTTTTTGACATTTTGAACTGGAATAAATGCTGTAAAAATAGAGCCAACGCCGACAGTAGATTTAACTTCGATCGCGCCGCCATGTAATTCTACTAGGTGTTTAGTTAAGGCTAAACCTAAACCAATACCGCTATATTCGCGGCGGTAAGGTGAATCTAACTGCTTAAATTTCTGAAAGAGTAAAGATTGCTGCTCTTTAGCAATGCCAATGCCAGTATCTTCTACTTGGAAAACAGCAATATTTCCACCCGATTTAATGCTATTTTGACGCAATTCGGCTATAGATTTTTCACCTTTTACGGAAACCCGGAGGGTTACTCGCCCCCCTTTTGGGGTAAACTTAATGGCATTTGTCAATAGATTGAAGAGGATTTGTTTAATTCTACGCTGGTCGCCTACAAAGCGCTCGTGACCGGGTTCAATTTGCTGTTCAATCGCGATTGCTATGTGTTTAGCTGCTGCTTGTTCCTTGAGATCGGCTACAGTTAAATAAGCTACTTGAGATAGGGAAAATTCACTGATTTTTAATGCCGTATTCCCAGCTTCTACTTGGGATAAATCTAGAATATCTTCGATTAAATCCAACAACTTTTTGCCGCTATCATGAATAGTTTGTAAGTAATTTTTCTGCTTGGAAGGAGGAATCTTGGTATTAGCTTCATTGCCACAACACCAACGTAGGAGAGTAGCGGAAATACCAATTACGCAGGTGAGAGGAGTCCGTAATTCATGACTCATAGTTGCTAAGAATTCACTTTTGGCAAGACTCGCTGATTGGGCCGCAGCTAGTGCATCTTGGAGTTCCTGGGTGCGCTCAATTACCCGCTGTTCTAGGGTATGTTTTTGCTGCTGCAACTCTGCATAGAGTTCAGCTTGGCAAATTGCGATCGCCAAGTGTTCTGCAATTTGTCTCAGAAATGTTTTTTTACTTTCTTCCCACTCGCGTACCTCAAAACACTGGTGGGCAATCAGTAGCCCCCAAAGTTCTTCTTGAACTATAATCGGTACTACTAACTTAGCTCGTACCTGACACGAGCGCATAAACTCTAAAAAACAGGGGCGATCGCTGTAGGTAGTTTCGATATCTGCGACACCGATAGTAATTCCTTTGCGATATTTCTCTTGATAGTTGGGTACATCGGGAAAACAAGCCGATCCTTCAGATAAGTAAAGTACAGAAGCGATTTTTTCATTCGCCAAAGCTTCATAATTAACACGACCAAAGAGTGGCTGTGAAGCCTGTTTGACGGAGTTTTTAGTAGGAGGATTATTTTCAATATTTTCGGTAGTTTTTTGTCGGTGTTCAAATTGATAAATTAATAGACGATCGACTTGCAAAAATTGTCGCAACTGCTGGACTGCCGTTGACAAAATCACTGGCAATTCTAAACTATCCCGAATCTGAGTTGTTACCTGATTTAAAAGTCGTTCTTGTTCGAGTTGCGGGTGACAGGAATCTTCTATAGATTTGCACCCGGAAGGAGAGAGGGGAGAATTTACACAGCAATTTAAGGAAATAATTTCTAGCAATTGCAAGGTAAATTCACTCTGGACATTAGCATCATTAGATTTTATATTTTTTAGCGCCATTCTCATGGCATAAATGTCAATATTTCTTAGCAGTTTTGCCCCTGCTGCTATGTGAAGATCGCATAGTTTATAACCAAAAGCAGCGATTACTTCTGGAGCGAAAGTCAACCCGACATTTAACAAGGTATTGGAGACTATTGGATTTTTGATTTTTGATTTTTGATTGGGGAGATCGCAGACATCTCTCCCACTCTGCACCTCTTCCTTCACCCACAATAGGGCGCTAAATTTTTCCGAAATAAATATTGCAAAGTGTTGGGGGAACTCAGCGGTAAATTCAGTTGCGGCGATTGCATTTTCCCTAAGCAGTAATGTACCTGGAATTTGAGCCATTTGCTGTAATAGTTGGCAAATAGCATCAAAGGTTTCTACAGGTAAAGTCCGAGTTAATGTTGGATGTGTAAGAATAGACATTTATAGCAACCGCCAAGGCGGTTAGGGGCTAGGGGGCTAGGGGCTAGGGGCTAGGGTAAGAAGGGAATAGAATCAGCGAGTTTGGTGGAACTCAGACAGCATGATGAGTTTATTTAACCTTAAACCAGTATAATGCCAAGATATATGGTTTGTTGACTTTTACCTACGGTACTAGGGTGCATGAGCGACCTAACTCAGCTAACGCTGGATTCCACGCTAGGCCAATTGCCCTCCCATGACTTCCAAGTGAGTTCTACAACTCTCGGACAGGTTATCGCCCAAAAATTTGGGCAGCAACCCGATCTGCCTGGAGTAATTATTACTCAAGACTCACAAATGTTGGGCATGATTTCTCGTGTCAAATTTCGAGAACAAATGAGTCTCCCCGATCGAGTTGAGCTTTATTGGCAACGGCCGATTCGTTTGCTTTTAGATTTTATTAGAATTCCCCCTTTGGTGCTTTCTGAAAATTGGAAAATAGATGAAGCCGTGCAAACAGCTCTTAATCGACCTAAAGACCTGGTTTATGAACCAATTATTATCGTTTTAGAAGATCGAGGTCTCCACCTGCTCGATATCCAAACTCTAATTTTAGCTCAGTCTCAAATGTTAGCTCAAGCTAATAAGGCGATTCACCAGCAAAAGTTAGAAGCGCAGCAGTATATTGAAAAAATTCAGCAAGGACAGACAAAAGTTAAGGAATATAGCCAACTTCTACAAGCTACTCTGAAGAGAAAACAAAAGCCCAGCCAAAATTATAGTTCTGAACAAACAGAACTCTTGAAACAAGCCCAAGAAATTGCCCAGCTAAATCAACGATTTATTCGTATTGCTCAATTAATTTGCGTAGAAGGCAAGCAAGCTTTCCAAGCGACTTTTCAGGGTTCTAATTTTATTTGCAACAATACAGATAAAATTTTAGATCTTGGTAAGGTAATAGGCAAAGATTTAGAAGGAGTTAACAGTGCTTCTAAATTAATTGGAGAGATTATCCAACAAATTCGACACTTAGCAGTACAAGCTACAATTGTCTCCAACCAGCAGGGTAATCAATCTAATGGGCTGAGCCAAGTAAGTTTAGAAATTAGCCGACTGGTAAGCCAAGCTTTTGAGGTAGGCAATCAAATCGATCAAATCACTAGCCGTTTTAAAATTCGTATCCAAGAACTCACTGAGACTGCTAAAGCCAACGCTAACGCTGCTAGGAGTGTCAGTCAAAAGATAGAACGGGGAGAGATGGCATTGTTAGAATTAGAGGAATTTGCCAGGAATCAAAATCCCAATTTAATTCCAATTCTACAAGAGCATTTGAGAAACGTAGATACTACCAGTGTAGATTCTTTGGTTCAACAAATCGAGAGGTCTGAAGCGGCAGTCTCGCAGTTAGAAAAGTTGGTACAACAGGGAGATTCGCGATATCTAATTGAAAAAATTGAACAGGCACTTAGATATAGAAAACAGAATTGATGGTAATTGGGAATTGGTAATTGGTAATTGGTAATTGGTAATGGCTAATCGCTAATTTAGGACTTACTGTGGAGTTCCAGAAACCGGGTTTTTTACAGAATCTGTGGGTTCGGGCGAAGTATTTTTGTCAAAAAACCCGGTTTCTTTGGTTGGGTGCGTAAGTCATGTGTTAGTTGTCCACGAGATGAAAATATCCTCGGCGTAGAGCATAGAACAGCCGTTGTATTGCTATTTTCTCTTCTTTGTCTAGTGAACCATTGGACAAAGCAGATTCTAATGTTAATTTATCTGTACGAGTTAGTTGGCCCGTGCAAGAAACCTGAGCATATAACTCAAGGATTTGGTTGGAAAAAAAACTTGGGTTGTTTATCATTGCTGTACATCCATTAAATTCATATATAGCAGAAGGCTAAGGCAGAAGGCAGAAAAGAGCGATGCCGAAAAAGTTAGTTATCTACAAAGGCAGAAGTGAAAGGCAATCTTCAGCAAGAGTTTCAGAAATTAATAAGATTCTAACGAGCATGGCGACTACTATCTAAATAAACTGTTATCTAAATAAATAGTATTTGATTTAATATTTGAGCTGTATCTTCCCAATGGATGATTTTTATTGCTAGTACCAGTCACTAGAAAACTAATCCCTAACACAATTATTCTTTAGGGGATTGCGACGATCCCCGTCACTTCACCTTGTGATCTTTCTCACCTCTCACTAGAACCTATTTATCAGCAGACTGAAGGGAAAACACTTAGGTCACTAGCTTTTAGGGAATCGATATTTTCAGGCTAATTATGTTCCTTTACTTAACTCCAGTATTGGTTCCTCTTCGCGATCGAGCAAGCTGTTGGCTGCCTCTAACATATTCTCTGCTATCTCTTTGAGGTCTTCCCGACTGTCTAGATAAGTTTTCAGTGCTTCCAAGGGGTCGATGCTGTTGCTGGAATCCAGCTCTGGCAAGCGAGGTCTAGCAAGTTGACTGAGCAATTCTGGTTGAATGGTGTAGCTGTGAGCTTCCTTCAAAGCGCTGTGCAGTTCTGCATTTTCGATAGTGTTTAATTGATCCGATCGCAACTGGTAAATTAACCGCACTACCGCGTCTTTAATCTCCTTTTTCTCAATTGCTTTGAGTATTTCTACTTGAGGATTTTGTGCTTGGGATACATCAACTTTAATGGTGCAAAAATCCCGTACTGGCAAAGGGCAAAATTCCCAAGTGGCCCTTCCACGCTCTAGTTCAACTAAGACAAAACCTTTGTCTTCTTTTTCTTCGCTAAAATCAACTCGTTCTATGCTACCGGGATAGATTACGGGAGGGTCGTTAGATTTGTTAAGATTCTGATGTTTGTGGACGTGACCGAGGGCTACATAGTCGAAACAGGGACGAGTCAGCATTGACAGGGGGATGTTAAAGCCTTTTCCAACGGCTAAAAAACGTTCAGCGCCGAGATTGGCTCGATCTGCCATCAAGTGAGCGAGTAATATGGTTGGTACTTCTGAGTCGAGGCGGCGGATTTCACCTTCGATCGCAACTCTAAGGCGATCGGCTAGTAATTTGTTAACATCGTCGAGGGAAAAACCTTCGGTTTCCGATCGCGCCATTAAGGTAGAACGGGTAAGCCAGGGAAGGGTTATAACTTGTACTGGGCCGTTGCGGGTTTGGATGCGATGGAGTTCTAGGCGATCGCCTACAATAAATCCTGGCACTCCCAAAGTGCGGTAAATTCCTAAACTCGCGCCTCCCTGTCCTTGGGAATGTTGGTCGTGATTTCCTACTAGCAATACTGTCGGAATTTGAGCCTCGACTAAGCGGCTAAATTGGCGGGCAAAAGCTTCTTTTACAAATGGCGGCGGCGTAGCGTCAGGGAAAGCATCTCCGCCAAATATAACCAAATCAACTGGCTCAGAAATTGCCCTATCCATACAGCGCCCTAGAGTGCTAGTAAAATCTTCCAGCCGCGTATTTAAACCCGTTTCTGGATTAGTTTTTCCATGAGATAACCCGCTTCCCATGTGGATGTCTGAGACGTGAAGAATTTTAATCATTATTTCGTTCTCCTGTAATTGTTAAGTAGAAGGAAGAAGGATTTAGTTATCTAGGAGAGAAGGAAGAAGGATTTACTTAGTAGTGTAGAACTTCCCCAAAAGTGTAACGCCGCCAACAGGCGCGGTGAGTTAACCGCTAAGATGGCGGCGTTACGTAAAATAATTTTATTCATTATCTATTCCCGGAATTTTGCGATAAATTTCGCTCATCGGGCAGCTAAAATTTACACTAGCTAAGTGTAACTCATCTCCCTGTTCATAAGTCTGAGAAACCCAAAGTCCCTCAGCATTGAGACGAAAACACTCGATCCTAACCTGAGATTGATTGACTAGCACATATTCCTGTAAGCTGGATAAATTTTGATAGTCTGCAAATTTCTCATTTCTGTCAAAAATTGCCGTTGATGGAGACAGCACTTCAATAATTAGAGAAGGATAGAGAATAAAATCTTCCGTAGAATCTGTATCTCTTTCATCGCAAGTCACCGCTACATCAGGATAGTAATAGCAATCAGCTTCTTCAATTCTGACTTTTGTATCTGCCATGAAAACCTGACAATTAGTATCTAGTAGATGAATCCTTAGCAGACTTGCTAAGCTCAGAGAAAGGAGTACATGAGGATTCTTAGCACCAGTCATCGCATAGACGTGCCCGCACCGATACTCATGTTTAATCGGACTTTGCCGCTCACCTTCTAGATAGTCTTTGGGGGAAATGTAGAATTTTTTTTGATTAGCAAACATTTGGCTAAAGCTCCATAATTATAATTTGTGTCGCTGCCTTTACTAGCAAGTTTAGTCGGGAATTACACCCGGAATTTTGCGATAAATTTCGCTCATCGGGCAGCTAAAATTTACACTAGCTAAGTGTAACTCATCTCCCTGTTCATAAGTCTGAGAAACCCAAATTCCCTCAGCATTGAGACGAAAACACTCGATCCTAACCTGAGATTGATTGACTAGCACATATTCCTGCAAGCTTGATAAATTTTGATAGTCTGCAAATTTCTCATTTCTGTCAAAAATTGCCGTTGATGGAGACAGCACCTCAATAATTAGGGAAGGATAGAGAATAAAATCTTCCGTAGAATTTGTATCCCTTTCATCGCAAGTCACCGCTACATCAGGATAGTAATAGCAATCAGCTTCTTCAATTCTGACTTTCGTATCTGCCATGAAAACAAGGCAGTTCGTATCATCAAGATGATTTTCTAACAAACTTACTAATTTAACAGAGAGGCGTACATGGGGGTTCTTAGCGCCCGTCATCGCATAGACGTGGCCGCGTCGATACTCATGTTTAATCGGACTTTGCCGTTCACCTTCTAGATAGTCTTCGGGGGAAATGTAGAATTTTTTTTGATTAGCAAACATTTAAATTTTCTCCGCTAATTTTACATTGACTACCGCCAGGATGACGGCGTTATGGATATTGTCACAAGCACATTTATGGACTAAACTCAAGAAATCGAGCGTGCCAAAGTAGTCCACTTTCTGTCAAGCCTTGCGATCGCACTTTTATTTTAACACCGTGAGGATTGGCAGCATAGCGTCGGGAAATTTCCTCCATTTCTTCCATGCTAAAACCAGTCCCAACCGTTCCCACAGGGACTAATTTACCCTCAATTTCTCGTGCAACTTCAATTGCACTAAATGGTCGCCCTGCAACTTTTGTATTAGTCAGCCCTACGATTAATAAATCGAGTTCAAGACAGTATTTAGTTCTCACCATTGGGAAGGTGCGGACATCTTTTCCTCCCACATAGCGGCAGTTATGCAAAATCCAGATTTCTCCTTCTCTGTTCTCTGTTTCCTGCTGGCGTGCCAGTAAAGCTTTCTCTTCTAAGGTGCGAAATGTCGGTACAATTTCAAATTCTTGGGAATTAGCAGCAAGCAATTCACCAATGACAACACCTGCTGCAATTCTGTCTGACTCTGTAACCTGAGTTAGGTCATTTCCCTTAAAGAAAAGAGATTTGAAAATGCCATAAACTACGTGCGGATGAATAGTAGGAAAACCACTTTCAATATTAACAGTTGCAGCCTGAGAACCTGTTCGATGTTCGCTGCCAGTAACGCTTTTATAATATAATTCCCCATCTAAAACAAACGATCCTAGTTTAGTTGCTGCTTCAAGCAATCTAATCTCAATTTCAATTGATGGCTGTTGTCGCAATCGAGTCGAACGGGATTGATAGTAAATTTTATCTTTGGTGGCAATTACAACTACTCGATTGCCATCGCGTTTTGGCTGACCCCAATAGTCAGAATTTTCTATATAATAAGAGCGTTCGCTGGGTGCATCTACTGCCTGCATTGTGACGATTCTTCCTGGTTGTAAATGTGGCGGTAATTCGGGTATAATATCAATATTATTGACAAATTTTGGTTGCGTGCTAGATTTAGGTTTTTTAGTAATTTCGGAAGCAGAACTATTTTCCCAATTAGAAACAAGCGCCTTTTGTCCTGTCTCCAACTCAAATGCTTTCTGCCAAAATCCAGCCGCTATCTCTGGGTATCCTTCTGATTCCGCACATAGTGCAAAACTAACAACTTTCGCAGTACCTATTCCGCGTCCATAATCAGCTAAATACTGCAAAGCACCTTGTTCTCCTAATAGGTGTAATCCTCTAGTAACGATGCGGTTGTTCCACCTTTCTCGAATATCAGCACTGATTTTCTTTGCGGCTTTTCGCTTTGATTCGATATATTCGATGTATTCCATAGTTTAATAAATTGAGCTTAAGCTTACTAGATGTGATGCGAACTTAACTCACTATATCCATACTTGATTCATTAGTCAAGTTAAATTCTATAGCAACCGCCAAGGCGTTTAATAAATTGTAAGGTGGGCGATCGCCTAGACTATCTTCTGCTATGAGTTATAGGCTTTTTGCGGCGATCGCCCACCCTACGTTTAATTATATCTGACTACTTATATCAAACTTTTTACAATAATGATGTTGGGTTTCACTTCATTCTACCCAACATCATTATTGTTGCGGAAAGTCCTTTGCGATTCGACGCGATCGCAAAGGACTTTTGACCAAAGATTAATCAAAGGTTAAATGTGAATACCGCATTCAGTTTTGCCAGTACCACGCCAGCGGCCAGCGCGTTCATCTTCGCCTTCTGCTACAGGCGTTGTAATCGGTTCATCGCCAATGCTGAGATAGCCTTGGTCGTGCAAAGGATTATAAATTACCCCATGTTCCATCACATAAGCCCAAGTTTCCTTGCGCGTCCAAGAGGCTATAGGATTAACTTTGAGGCGATTTAGGGAGTCAACTTCAAACACAGGCATATCCGCACGAGTAACAGCCTGATCCCGCCTGCGGCCGGTAATCCAGGCGACAGTATTCAATTCATTGAGACCCCGTTGCAGAGGTTCAATTTTAGTGAGATGGTGGAATTGTGCAATATCGCTGTCCCAAAGAGCTTCGCCATATTTAGCAGCAAAAGCTTCGCGGGAGTCCACATCTAGATTCTGGTAAATTTGGAGATTCAGGTTGTAGAGTGCTTTGGCCTTTGCGACTAACTCCAAAGTTTGGGGAAAGTGATGCAAAGTCTCTAAAAACATGACCGGTACTGGAACTTGTGGCTTAAGTTCGCGGTAGAGAATATCCGTGATTACCATGTCATCGACATTGAAGGCGCTAGTTTGCACTAATCCTGTGGGGATATTCTCAACACACCAAGCCAGAATTTCTCTGGGATGGGCTAAGTTAAACTTTTGGTTCAGTTCGTCTAGGTCAATGTTGGCAACTGAGATTGGAGATGCTGTAGATTGAGTCATTATGTTGAAATTTAATCAGTCTGTATTTCTACAATATCGGAACTGCGACCCGTTGGTTTAGTAGTAAGTGCGGTTAAAAGGCGAATAAAAAGATGAAAGTAAAAATTCTAGCCGTTAATTCGCGATCGCGCAGCAGCCGAGAGCAGGAAATATCCCCATGCGATCGGGGCACAGCCTTCGGGGAGATAATTTATGGTTGCTACCCAAGGACTTTCTGTCCGCAGGCTTCGCCTCTACGAGTATATTTGCTCAAACCACTACTGATAACAATTGCTCTGCTTGCTCCTCTGACACTCCCAGTTCCAGCTAATGCTGATAGTAAATTAGCGATCGCACCTCTGTTACCAAATCGTCAACTCGCGGGAGAATTTCAGCAAGCCGCACGCAAAGATATAGAATTGCTAGATGTTAATGACTACCGAAGACAGGCAGTTGAGAAGTTATCTAACGAAGACTTTCAAGGTGCCCTTAAGGATTTAAACGAAGTAATTAGGCTCGACCCAACTGATGCCTATGCTTATTTCTTGCGGGGTACAATCCGCTACATACTCAAAGATTATCAAGGAACGATTGAGGATTACAATCAGGTGCTCAAACTCGATCCCAATAATATCCTAGTCTATGGATTTCGGGGGGATCTCTACTCTCAATTGGGAGAATATCAGGCAGCAATTGAGGATTATAGTCAGGTAATTAAGCTCGATCCGAACAATTCTAGCGTTTACTTGAACCGAGGCCTGATTCGCGACACCATCAAAGATTATCAGGGAGCAATTGAGGATTACAACCAGTTGCTTAAGCTCGATCCGAACAATTCTATGGCTTACAACAATCGATGCTACACTCGGGCTCGTGGACTGGGAGATTACCAAGGAGCGATCGCAGATTGCAACGAGTCAATTCGTCTCGATCCTGAAAATGCTTATGCCTACGCCAGTCGGTGCTATACTCGCGCTGGGCTGGGAGACACAAAAGCCATTGAGGATTGCGATCGCGCCCTAGAACTCAATTCTGAGTATGCTGGGGGCTATGAAGACAGAGCCCTTGCTCGTTCTATTCTAGAAGACAAATCGGGAGCGATCGCTGATTTGAAACAAGCCGCAAAACTCTACAAGGAACAAGAGAAAATGTTTGATTACAAACGAGTCCAAGAAATACTTAAACAGCTTCAACGTTAGTTTGATATCCCATCGATCGTTTGGCGATTGAAATCGCTACTACAAAAACGAAGTCCGCCTACGCGGACTAAACAATAAAGGGGTATTTAAGCTTGATTTGGTATAACTCAATCCTTTCTCCTTCCTTCTTATGCGATTAATTTTGTACAACAAACCTGGTTGCCATTTATGCGAAGGGTTGCAAGAAAAACTAGAACAGATTAAAAATCTGAAATTTGAACTAGAAATTCGGGATATCACTACGCGCGAAGATTGGTTTCAAGCTTACCAGTACGAAGTCCCACTCCTGTTTAAAGTTCAGCCTTCGCATACACATTCCACAGGCGACGCTGCATCTAGCCCAGAACAACTGTTACCCCGGCTTTCCCCCCGTTGCAGTGTCGCGCAATTGGAACAAATGTTACAGAAATATTTACAGATTCCCGATGCAGAATAAACGCAACATCCAGATGTGAGGAGTTTTTGACTTATGAAACTTAAAGAATTATTAGCAACAATTCCAAATATTTCCCTTTCTATCTCTCACCCCGCCCTCGACTCCCAGGTAAAGGGTTTGGCGACTAATTCCCATGCTTGTCAACCGGGAGATTTATTTTTAGGAATGCCAGGGACGCGGGTAGACGGAGGAGATTTTTGGCAAGGTGCGATCGCTTCTGGTGCGATCGCCGCCCTAGTTTCCACTCAAGCAGCAGAGAAAGCTCTTGAGCAGGGGAGCGGGGGAGCAGGGGAGCGGGGGAGCGGGGGAGCAGGGGAGCGGGGGAGCGAGGGGGAGGTTCCTTGTATTATCCCCGTCGTTGATATGACACAAGCTTGCGCCCACATCGCTACTGCTTTTTATGGCTACCCTGGAAATCAGCTCAAACTTGTTGGCGTTACGGGTACTAACGGCAAAACTACGACTACTCATTTAATCGAATTTTTGCTTAGCAAAGCTGAGTTACCGACTGCACTTTTCGGCACGCTTTACACCCGTTGGCCGGGATTTCAAGAAACAGCAATTCACACGACTCCCTTTGCAGTTGAACTGCAAAAACAGCTAGCAGCAGCAGTAGAAGCTGGCTCTAAGTTTGGGATTATGGAAGTTAGTTCTCACGCTTTAGCACAAAGTCGAGTGCTTGGTTGTCCCTTCGAGGTTGCGGTGTTTACGAATTTAACTCAAGATCACCTTGATTATCACCGCGACATGGAGGATTACTTTAATGCTAAAGCGCTTTTGTTTAGTTCCAATTATCTCAAAGGTCGCGCTATTGTCAACGCTGATGATGCCTACGGGCGGCGGATTATTGACAGCTTAAATTCTGAGCAAGTTTGGAGTTACAGCACTAACGATAGTAAAGCAGATTTATGGGCTTCTGACTTAAAATATGAGCCTAATGGTGTGAAAGGAATACTGCATACTCCCAAAGGTGAAGCTGATTTTTACTTGCCATTGGTAGGTCAGTATAACTTATCAAATTTGCTGGCTGCTGTTGGCGCGGGATTGCATTTAGGTTTAGAATTGAGCGCAATTGTACTCAA
Organism: Kamptonema sp. PCC 6506; assembly: GCF_000180455.1. NCBI lineage: Bacteria > Bacillati > Cyanobacteriota > Cyanophyceae > Oscillatoriales > Microcoleaceae > Kamptonema > Kamptonema sp. PCC 6506. The sequence continues at coordinate 34,977 of NZ_CACA01000373.1, read as the reverse complement.
TTTACCAGAATTTCCCGGAGTACCGGGGCGGGTAGAAAAGGTGCAAATTAGCCCCGTTCAAGATATTAGCGTGATTGTGGATTATGCCCATACTCCCGACAGCTTAGAAAACTTGCTAAAAGCGTCGCGGCCGTTTATTCCGGGGCGGATGATTTGCGTGTTTGGATGCGGTGGCGATCGCGATCGTACCAAGCGCCCGAAAATGGGTAAAATCGTGGCAGAATTGGCAGATGTAACTGTTGTCACCTCTGACAATCCCCGCACTGAAGACCCAGAGCGAATTTTGCAAGACGTTTTAACAGGAATAGCCCCTGAAGTTAAGCCGCTAGTTATTGGCGATCGCGCTCAAGCAATTCGCACAGCTATTCTCGAAGCCAAACCTGGAGATGGCGTATTAATTGCAGGAAAAGGTCACGAAGATTATCAAATTCTGGGCACTGAAAAAATCCACTTCGACGACAGAGAACAGGCGAGATTAGCCCTAAATGAAAGAATGAAATAATATTTTGACTCAAAGGCAAAGATTATATCATAATCTTTGCCTTTGAGTCAATTAATTATTAACCATTTTTTCTGCGGAAGTAATCGTGCAAAATCGGCAAACAGAACCCAAGAATTCTACTAATTTGTAATTAGCTACAAACATATAGCGATCGCGCCGCCAAATAGGAGAAGCCGGTTCTTGCGACCAACGATATCCGCGATAATTATATTGCCAAAGTTGCCTATCCCTTTCTAGACGAAGCATCAGCTCATTGAGTATATCATCATCCCAAAGTGCTGTAATTTCCTTACCTACAACCTCTCCAGCAGAACGGTTATTAGACAGCAAAGCCGCGCGATTTGCAAACAAAACCTTTTGGTCAGACATCTGGGTAATGTAAATCGGATTCTGGTGTCGATAGAGATCGTTCAAATCCAAATCTAGCTCGGAAGTTGCAATATTTGACATAGGCTGATTGTGACTACTTGTCATAAAACAATCCTTCACTAACTTTTCAGCATTAAGTTTGGGTATGAACTGCTGTCCAGCACATACAATTTCCAACTTGGGGATAAATCCCAGTTTCATAGTTTCCTTGAGCCCATAGATAGCTAAAGAAATCACTTTAGACATTTTGAAAATACGGGCGGCTACAATTGCCGAAGGACAATCAAAGCGCAAAGTTCTAGTATTAGTTATCAATTCGATATTCACCCCTTCTAAGACCTGATGGCTGGCAGTAGGAAGAAATTTACAGAGCAGAGAACCTACTAAATAATTAGAAGTTGCCTGAAATTCTCTTTCTAGTTGCAGTTCCTCACTGTTGTCACTTTGATATTCCCGCATAGAACACCCTGATATTTAATCTAACTTCAATCCAAACGCTTTCCATTTACCTCGCAATCGATCTCACCATGTCCTAAATGGTGAGTATGGTTCTCAGGAGAAATATGAGGTTCGATTTCCTCTGAGGAAGCTGATGACGAAATCCCATCCCGCAGTGCAATCAGTTCTTCGTGTTCGTAAAGACTTCCATCTGGTTTTTTGATGAAAATCCCCATCCACAAAAGTTCTCGATCGTCGGGTAATAATTTGCCCCTGACAATAGGAGAAATTCGGCTCGGATATAAGCCAGCTTCTCTTCCTTCCCTTAGCAGCCGCTCCTCAAATTGTTCATAGCTTAAACCCTGCTCAATTCTATATTGTTCCATTAAAAGGTAAAAAGGATTGTTTTGATATTTTTTCATTTCAAGTAAACCTAGCTCCTGAAGTTTGAAAAATATCAGGTCACGGAGCCGATTATCCACCTGCACCAATTTTTCCAACGGCAAATTTTCGGCAAGTTCAAAAATAATTTTGGCTACAGTTTCCCGATCGATCGGGTTTACTTGAAACCTTTGCAAATCCTTGGCACTACCCCCCCTAAGATTGAGCTGATTAACGTCAAAAGGCATCAGTGTTGTTTCTTGTTGCTTCCTACCAGATATTCCTCCCCTATTTTGCTCAGGCAAGTTTGCAGACAGTCCGCTTTTGGGCAGCCGCGACACCAAATCCCCTGCTTGTTCACCAGTATCTTTCAAAACCTGAATTAGTTCAGTTAAGGTAAGCTCCTGCAACCAGGCTCGGAATTTGGGGAACGTAATTACAGCTCTGGATCTCGGCAATAAACCCTCTAGGGCAGTTCCTTCAATTAAATCTGTTAGTTCATAATCTCCACGCAAATAGCGCTCTATTAATTCAGGAGTGAAACCAGACAACTCCGACAATTTAGGGAGAAGAAATTCCCACATTTCATCGCTGGGAAAAGCTCTAGCTGTTTCCCAAGCACTGTAAGTTGGCAATTTGATCTCTAAGCGAACCGCGAACTTCTTAACACCGTCGTTACCGCGAATGTACTTCAGGAGTTCGGAAAATCTTTGCTTTTTTTCTTGTGATATCACTTTGCCGACACTCCTAAATGAGTATGGTTTAAGTCTGCACGCCGGAGTTGGAGTACAGAGTCTCATCACCATTATCCTAATTTGCGGCGATGTACTGCGCGAGTTATAGCCGAAGGAGAAGGATTTAGTTATCTAGGAGAGAAGGAAGAAGGATTTTAGCGATCTAGGAGAGAAGGAAGAAGGATTTTAGTTATAGCAACCGCTAGCATTAGTGGACTTTTTTAATTGCTATAACTTTTACTTTTCTTCTATTTTCTTCTCTTTCCCTAGCAAGAAAGCCCTAGTCTCTAGCCCCTAACTGACAAAAGCGGTTGCTATCAGTAGCCATAGGCGATCGCACTTTAGATGAGGGGTATTTCCCCCCAGGTAACTCACCCGCTTTTCTCGACCTGTTTTAACAAAATGGTTCACCTCTGTTATTGACACAGCAGAAAAATGGTTGTACGTTATTTAAACATACAAATAACATATTATGCTATTTGTATGTCTCAAAGTAGGGCAACACCCCACACACAAAATCAATTTGGAGGTTGATTCATAAAAACGCGCGATCGCAGTGCCGCCCTCGACACTCGAACCCGGACAACCTTGATGCCATAAGTGTTGAATGTAGTTTAGTTCAGTAGAACTGCCGTGCAAAGCGATCGCACTTCGATCTGTCTGCATTTAAACACCCAAACTATTAGCAAGAGTAAAAACTACTCTTCACAAATTTGAGATTTTGGATGCAATTCAAAATCACGGATTTTTGCATCCAAAATCGGATTAACTTATTTTCCCGACTTCAGCGAGACGGCTAAATTTTTTATGCCAGAAATAAAACGATGTTCCGATCTCGAAGAAATTCGCTGGGGCGGTAAACCGCAATGTCCCTACTGCGGTTCCACCAATTCTACCCCCATTAAAAAAGAACTTCGATACCACTGTAATTCTTGCTTTACTTCCTACAGCGTTACCGTTGGCACCCTATTTCATAAAACTCACATCGATCTCCAAAAGTGGTATCAAGCTATTCAACTTGTCTTGACAACAGGAAATATCAGCGTTCGCAAATTAGCCCAGGAGATAGAAGTCAACAAAAATACAGCTTCCTATATGCTAGTACGGATTCGCAAAGCCATGATCGAAGAACAAGACCTCCTGTATTCTCTCGTAGGAATTAATAAAACTTAAGCATCTAAATATAGGAGTTTACTGTTCCAATACTTAAATCCTCCAACAAAAAGCAAGCAGATTTTTTTACTGTCCTAGTTAGCGGTAGTGACGTAACCATCTAACAATGAGTAGCATAAAAACTGCAATAGAAATATCTATCAGGAGGAATATAGGCAAAGCAAGATAGATAAAATTTTCCAAGTAGCTCTTGCCCCGGAAAATTAACACCAATTCAAGGCACAGGATCGCTTTCCCAGACTAAGCTTCCTCAGCCTCGATTTGTAGCATCAAACTAGCAGAAAACAGAAATCAATCCATTCAATAGGGATCGAATCAAATGTCTATTTCATTAATCAATGTTGCTAAATACTATAAAGGTAAACCTCACCAAACTAAAGCACTAGAGCGACTGCAAGAGCAAATTCTAGCCGTCCGGCCAGACTTGCTACAAGAGAACTCAGACTTCATCAAAGCCTGGAGGACACCTCTACCGGGCCAAGAACAAAAAGCGATCGCAGCCACCACCACCAAAAGCGGCGGTACAGTTAAACTGAACGTTCCTTACCTCAGCCAACTTGACAACGAAAACAATCCCTACGGGTCTTGTAACGTCACTTGTGTAGCAATGTGCATGGCCTACTTCGGTCATCCTTTAATGAATCCGAAAACAGGGGAACAGTTAGAAGACGAATTATACCGCTACTGTATCGACAACGGTCTCTCCCGGCATTCCCCCCAGGACTTAGACAAACTCATGACCATCTACGGCTATGAAGACGACTTTCAAGAAGCGGCAAAGTGGGGAGATGTCAAAAAGTGGTTAGAGTCTGGGAAACCTTGCATAGTACATGGATGGTTTACCCGTTCTGGACACATCATCCAAATTCGGGGTTACAACGAGAAAGGCTGGATCGTCAACGATCCTTATGGACAATGGTATAGCAGTGGTTACGACACCAGCGTTAGCGGTGCTGGCTTAACCTACTCTTATGAAATGATGAAGGATGTCTGCGGCACAGACGGCGATTTGTGGATTCACTATGTTTCTGGCAAAATCGGGCAAAACACCAGCAAACCAGGTCAACCAGCCACGCCCAAATCGGGAATGACGCTACAAGACATTTTGAAGAGTGGTCAGCCAGTTGCTATAGAAGAAGCAGCTAAAGAAGCAGCTTTAATTAAACAAATTCAAATCCGACTGCGATCGCTAAAAATACCAGTAGGCCAAGCCGATGGCAAATGTGGAGAAGCAACAAAAGCCGCGATCGCCCGCTTTAACAAAGCCTTCAAAGCTCCCGAAGATCAAATCACCCCCGCCGCTGCCAAACAACTGATTCAAGCGCCAACAGTACCAGGCTTTGACCCCTTACTGGAGATGATTTCCCCAGCACTCACTTCCGTTATTCTCAATTGCCCACTTAAAGATGCTCAAACCTATCTACCGGGAGTAATGAAAGGACTCCACGCCAAAGGCATCCTTACCAAAGCTACGTTAATTGCTGCCCTCGCTACCATCGGCGTAGAAACCGCAGGTTTCCAGCCGATTAACGAATGGGGTGACGACGATTATTTCACTGATATGTATGAAGGTCGCGATGATTTGGGTAATACCCAATCTGGTGATGGAGTGCGTTATCACGGGCGTGGTTTCATCCAAATTACCGGTCGGGCGAATTATAAATCCTACGGCAAAAAATTGGGTGTGAAATTAGAAGAAAACCCAGAATTAGCTTTAGATCCTGACATTGCCGCCAAAATTCTGATCGAATATTTTTGGGATCGCGAGGTAGATAAAGCAGCCCAAGAAGCTGACTGGAAAGGAGTCCGGCAGTTAGTAAATGGTGGTCTCAATGGTTGGGATCATTTTTGGCCAGTAGTCCAACATCTACAAGCCAGTCTTTGTTAATTACAAATTATCCAAATTCTCGCCAACAGTTAACCGCTAACAGTTAACAGTTAACCTTCACCACTCAAAAATTATCAATCAGAGGTGCATTCAGATGACTATTTCTTTAGTTAACATCGCTAAATACTACAAAGGCGAACCAAATCAAGAGAAAGCTCTCAAGATTCTCCAAGCAGAATTAGACAGAACTCACCCCCATCTTTTGAGAGAAGATGCCGAATTTGTAAAAATCTGGAAAAGCCCTGAAGAACAGCAAGCAACTGGGGCAATTGTAACAACAACCACCGCAGTAATGACCACAACAGGCGGTGAAATAAGCGTAGCAACGGGAACCGCCGTAGCTAACGGCGGTGCGCTTGCAGTCACAGCAACAGCAACAGTTGTAAAAACAACCGGAAACCCCTCTAGCGTTCAATTACCCATTCCCTACTTTAGTCAACTCAACAACGAACAAAACCCTCACGGATCTTGTAACGTCACTAGCGTTGCCATGTGCCTAGTGTATTTTGGGCATCAAGGTTTAAGTCCCAGTGGCGAACAGTTGGAAGATGAATTATACCGCTATTGCAGTGACAATGGACTATCGCGACATTCCCCCACTGACTTAGCTAAATTGATTGAAATTTACGGTTATAAAGATGACTTTCAACCTGATGCTAAATGGGGAGATGTTAAAAAGTGGTTGGCAGCAGGAAATCCTTGTATTGCTCATGGTTGGTTCACTCGTTCTGGACACATTATCACAATTGTTGGATACAACGACAAAGGGTGGATTGTCAACGATCCCTATGGCGAATGGTATGAGTGGGGATACGAAACAAGTGTTAGTGGTAAAGGATTAACTTACACCTACGGAATGATGAAACAGGTCTGTGGTTCTGATGGAGATTTATGGATTCACTATGTTTCTAAGTAAGAGTTAACAGTTAACAGTTAACAGTTAACTGTTAACTGTTAACTATTAGTTTTTAGTAGTTTCAGGGTTTTGTTTAATGAAAGAAGCATTTATTTCCTACTCCCGTAAGGATCTGGAGTTTGTCCAAAAACTTTTCGACAGTTTTTGCCAAGAACAAAGAGAGGTCTGGTTTGACCAGAAAAATATTCCGCTAACAGCAGATTGGCGAAAGGAAATGTATATAGGCATTGAAGAATCGCAGAATTTTGTTTTTATTATCAGTCCCGATTCTGTAACCTCTAAACCTTGTTTAGAAGAGATAGAACACGCTGTACTGCATAATAAACGGTTGCTGCCGATAATGTATCGAAAGACTCCTTCTTCAACTGTACATCCAGCCATACGTTCCCTCAATTTTATTCCCTTTCCTGAAGACTGCGATTTTGATGCCCATTTTAAAACTCTAATAGCAGCAATCGATACCGATCTTACCCATGTCAAAGCTCATACTAGACTGCAACTCAGAGCAATTGAGTGGGACAAGAAAAACCGAGATGTAAGTTTCTTATTGCGAGGAAGCGATTTAAGAGAAGCTGAAAGCTGGATTGAAGAAAGCACGAATAAAGAACCCAAACCAACACCCCTACATACCCAGTATTTAATCGCTAGCGGTCAAGGCGAAATCAAGCGCCAAAGGGCAACAATTGGAGCAGTAGGTGTTGGCTTAGTTGCCTGTGTCGTATTAGCAGCAGTAGCACTAGGACAGCGTGAAGAAGCTATTCACCAGCGAAACTTTGCCAGAGAACAGGAAATTCAAGCTCTTACTTCCTTATCTCAAGCCAAGCTACTGACAGAGGATCAGCTAGATGCGATGACTGCAAGTATCAAAGCAGCTAAACAATTACAAAAGACCAAAAATGCCTCAGAAAAGCTTCAGAATTTGACTAGAGATGGTCTACGTCAAGCGGTTTTTAAAGTACAAGAAAAAAACCGCTTTGAGGGACACACTGCCGAAGTTAACAGCCTAAGTTTTTCCCCCGATGGCAATCTGATTGCATCGGCAAGTCACGACAGAAGTATAAAAATCTGGAAGCGTGACGGCACTTTAGTTGCTACACTTCCCCACGCACAAGCCGTGCGGAGCGTGAATTTCTCGCACGATGGTCAATTAATAGCCTCTGCCAGTTTTGACAAGACTGTTAAACTATGGAAAATAGACGGTACTTTAGTTGCTACTCTTCAGCACAAAGAACCTGTTCGCGGTGTTGCCTTCAGTCCCGGTGACAAAATAATTGTGAGTGGTACTACCAATGGATACCTATTAATGTGGAGTTTAAAGGGCGAATTACTTAAAACTATAGCCGCCCACACTCGTGATATCAATAGCGTAACTTTCAGTCCCGATGGTCAATTAATTGCTACAGCTAGCAGCGATAAAACTGTTAAACTTTGGACATTGGAAGGTGAACTTATACAAACTCTTTCTGGTCATAGAGATAGAGTTTGGGAAGTGAATTTTTCCCCAGATAGCCAGACAATAGCTACTGCTGCTGCTGACAATAATATCAAGCTTTGGAAAAACGAAAATCCGATTCAAATTAGGCAGGAAGAAATTAAAGAATCTTATTTAATAGGAGATGCTTCCTCCACAGTTCCCCATTATTTACCGTACATAACTCTCCAGGCTCATACAAACTGGGTGCGGAGCGTAAGTTTTTCTCCAGACGGTCAAACTATAGCTTCATCTAGTTACGATAAAACTATTAAACTATGGAACATTAGCGGCGTTTTAATCAGAACTTTCCAGGGCAGTAATGGCGGTATTAAAAGCATTAGATTCTCGCCCGATGGCAGCACAATTGCTTCTGGTAGCACCGACGGTATTATTAAACTTCGGAGTATCCAAGGTACGTTAGTCGAAGTTCTTCAAGGGCATCGATCTGGGATCAAAGGTGTGAGATTCAGCCCCAATGGTAAACTGATAGCTTCAGTTGGCGTAGATGATACTATAAAATTTTGGAGTTCTACGGGTTCTTTGCTCAGAAATCTTAACTATGGGGCGGGACTTACCAATGTAAACTTTAGCCCGGACGGTAAAACGATCGCTACGCCGAGCTATGATAATACGGTGCAGCTTTGGAATCTGAATGAGGCCTTAAAAAATCCTCTGGCTGTCCCTTTCATGCAATTTGTAGGACACACTTCTACTGTTAACAATATCAGTATTTCTCCTGATGGGAAACTTATGGCATCAGCGAGCGCAGATGGTACTGTGAAATTGTGGAGCCTGAAAGATGGAACTATGTTAAAAAGCATGGATGACCATCTTCCTGAAGCTACAGACGTGACTTTCACAAAGGACAGTAAAAAATTAGTGACTGTGGGCAGTGATGGTAACGTTAACCTTTGGGATATAGAAGGTAATTTATTGCAAAAATTCCGGGCTCATAGCGAGTGGATCAATGCTCTCATGTTCAATTCAAAGCGCAATATGTTGGCTACCTCTGCTGGCGATAAACTTGTAAAATTGTGGCAATTGAATGCTAAAGGATTGTTTGAAACTACGCCTTACAAAACTCTTGAAGGAAGTAAGGATTGGGTTTTTGATGTGGCTTTTGGGGACTCTGACCAACTTATTGCCGCAGGCAGTAAAGATGGTACTGTTAGAATTTGGAACTTAGATGGTAAGCTGGTGACAACTCTTGATGAGCATCGGGATTGGGTGCTAGCAGTAGCTTTTAGCCCGGATGGTCAAAAACTAGCATCGGCTTCTGCTGATAAAACGGTGATTCTCTGGACTTTGGAAAGTCTTCGACAACTGGAAGTTGCGGAGCGTTCAACTGATATTAATAGTCTACTGGTGCGCGGCTGCGATTCGCTACGCGACTATCTCAAGACTAATCCCAAAATTGAGGAACACGATCGCACTCTGTGTGATGGTATTAAAAAGACAAAAGAGCAAGAGGCTTTAGGATTAGTCCCCAAAAATTAACCTTTGTGCTTAAGTGCTAAGCTAAAAAGTTGTGGATTTTTTTCGATAAAATCTAACAGGATACGCTGGTGAGGCTTCCCAAGCGATCGCACCATCCCAGCGTTTTCTGAATAACGGCTACCTACCCTAATTTCGTCAGGCGTTAACAATGCCATATCCCACCCTTCTTTTAACACCAAATCCTTGACATCTACACTAAGTTGTGCATAGAAAACATGGCGGATAACAGTTACATCTGTGTAGCAGCCAAACTTGTAAACAGAAAGGACATCATAACCTATTTCCTCTTGTAATTCCCGTTTTAGAGCAATTTCCGGGGTTTCTCCTGGTTCAATATGTCCGCCAAATAGAGCCCAGCATCCAGGGTAAGCAATTCCGGGAATATCATCTCGTAACTGCGACAGAAGTTTGCCATCCCTGTACAAAATCGCGATCGCAACTTCAACTTGATTCTTTGTCATTAGTTACTTCTTAATTAGTTCTTAATTTAAGCCACATTTGCTATAGCATTCCCCCAGCATTAAAAAATGTAACAGATAACATATTTTTGACAATACTATAGTTAACTATGGTTGAGCCCAAAAACAGCAACGACGACCCGATAGAAGGTTACGTGCAGATTTATGCAACCCTTTAAACTGCCGGATTTTTATATGCCTTGGCCGGCGCGGCTGAACCCAAACTTAGAAGCGGCGCGAGTACATTCTAAGGCCTGGGCCTACGAGATGGGGATACTTGCTTCAGAAGAAGAATCTCAAGACGAACCTATTTGGGACGAACGTACATTCGATGCCCACGACTATGCCTTGCTTTGCTCCTACACCCATCCAGATGCACCGGGCGCAGAACTTGACTTAGTAACCGATTGGTATGTTTGGGTATTCTTCTTCGACGATCACTTCCTTGAAATTTATAAACGTACCCAAGACATGACTGGGGCAAAGGAGTATCTCCACCGACTGCCCGCATTTATGCCGATACACCCCACCGATACCCCTTCCTTACCCACCAATCCAGTAGAGCGCGGCTTAGCTGACCTGTGGTCTCGCACCGCCTTTACTAAGTCTGTGGACTGGCGGCTGCGGTTCTTCGAGAGTACCAAAAACCTTCTGGAAGAGTCTCTGTGGGAACTCGCCAATATCAACCAAAATCGGGTCGCCAATCCCATTGAGTACATCGAGATGCGGCGCAAAGTTGGCGGCGCACCTTGGTCAGCGGATCTCGTCGAACACGCCGCCTTTGTAGAGGTTCCGGCCCAAATTGCTGCAACTCGCCCCATGCGGGTACTCAAAGACACATTTGCCGATGGAGTTCACCTTCGCAACGATATTTTTTCCTACCAGAGAGAAGTCGAAGATGAAGGCGAGAACGCCAACTGTATTTTGGTTTTAGAGCGCTTCTTGAATGTGAGCACCCAAGAAGCAGCTAACCTCACCAACGAACTGCTCACCTCGCGGCTATACCAGTTCGATAACACTGCGGTTACTGAATTGCCTCCCCTGTTTGAGGAGCACGGACTAGACCCAGCGGCTCGTGTGAGCGTTCTCCTTTACATCAAAGGACTTCAAGACTGGCAATCGGGCGGTCACGAGTGGCACATGAGGTCTAGCCGCTACATGAACAAAGAAGCGGACAATTCTCAGAAACCGCCGCTATTTCCGGGCGGGCCCACTGGGCTAGGCACATCGGCTGCGCGGATTGAATCGTTATACACCACCTTGGGTTTGGGAAGGTTCAAGAGCTTTACTCACGTTCCATACCAGGCTGTAGGGCCAGTGAAACTGCCCAAGTTTTATATGCCGTTCTCTACCAGCTTGAATCCCAATCTGGATGCTGCGCGGAAGCATTCTAAGGAATGGGCGCGGCAAATGGGGATGCTAGAATCCCTACCGGGCATTCCTGATGCCTTTATCTGGAATGACCACAAGTTCGATGTTGCCGATGTTGCCCTATGCGGTGCATTGATCCATCCTCATGGGTCTGAACATGAGCTAAATCTAAGTGCGTGCTGGCTGGTATGGGGAACCTATGCCGATGATTACTTCCCAGCACTCTACGGGAATAACCGCGACATGGTTGGTGCGAAAGTGTTTAACGCCCGACTGTCAGCGTTTATGCCTCTCGATGACTCCACACCCCCGGCTGTACCGACTAATCCCGTCGAACGGGGCTTGGCAGATATTTGGTCTCGCACTGCTGGCCCGATGTCCTCTAACGCCCGGACTCAGTTCCGCCGCGCGATTCAGGACATGACTGATAGTTGGGTGTGGGAACTGGCCAACCAAATTCAAAATCGGATTCCTGACCCGATAGATTATATCGAAATGCGTCGGAAGACCTTTGGCTCGGATTTGACAATGAGCCTGTCTCGACTATCTCAGGGTAGCGAGATTCCGATGGAGATTTACTACAGTAGGTCAATGCGATCGCTAGAAAATTCTGCCGCCGATTTTGCCTGTTTTACTAACGATATCTTCTCCTACCAGAAAGAAATCGAATTCGAGGGCGAAATCCATAACATCGTACTGGTGGTGCAGAATTTCCTCAACTGCGATCTACCCCAAGCTGTCGAGATTGTTAACAATTTGATGACGGCGAGGGCACAACAGTATCAACACATTGTTGATACTGAATTGCCTGCCCTATTAGACGATTTCAATCTGGATGAAAGTACCCGCGAGAAATTGCTGGGATACGTTAAGAAACTAGAAAATTGGATGTGCGGCGTACTCAAATGGCATATAACGGTAGACCGTTATAAAGAATTTGAATTGCGTAATAGTGCTTCTCCAATTGTGCGGCTGCTCAACGGCCCCACAGGATTTGGCACCTCGGCTGCACGGCTTACATCCTTAGTTGGTGCCAGCAGTTTTTCTGGTAAGATGCCATTGAATAATTCCGATCGTTTTGTAGGAAAATAAGTTTTTATGTTGTGGGTTCTTTTGTCTGCAATCGGTTAAGTAAAACCGATTTAATTTTGTTAGTAACTAGAAAATAGAGGATTAATTTGTGACATATTCTAACGATCCTGGTGCAAATGTTGAAGGTCAACAACCCCAATTAAGTTTGGGGACAGCCGCCGCCAGAAATTTGGCAACAACAACCAAATCTGCACCGCAGATGCAGGAAATTACATCCCGGTGGTTGTTGAAATTATTGCCTTGGGTGCAGACTAAGGGTGGTGTATATCGCGTTAACCGTCGGTTGAGTTATACCGTCGGTGATGGAAAATTGACTTTTACCAACACTGGCGCAACGGTGCGAGTGATTCCCCACGAACTTACTGAGTTGCCCTTACTGAGAGGGTTTGACAACCTTGATGTGTTGACTGTCTTGGCAAACCAGTTTTTACAGGAAGAGTACGCCGCTGGCGACACGATCGTTGAGCTGGGTCAATCTGCCGATCGCGTGATCCTCATTGCTCATGGCAAGGTAAATAAAATTGGTACTGGTAAGTATGGCGAGGAAATCGTATTAGATGTGTTCGCCGACGGCGACCATTTCGGCGATGAAACTGTGGTGGAGTCGGAGGATACCTGGCAATACACGCTCAAGGCTATTACCAACACCATCGTGTTGTCACTACCCCAGCAGGCATTTGAGCAGTCGCTCGCTCAGTCTGAGCCATTGAGAACTCATGTTGAGAAGTTCCGCGATCGCCTCAGACAGCCACAGACTGCCCAAGGTGAGGCCTCCATTGAGGTAGCGACGGGTCATCGTGAAGAGACTCCCTTGGCAGGAACCTTCGTTGATTACGACCTTTCCCCTCGCGAATATGAGTTGAGCATCGCTCAAACGGTGTTGCGAGTAAGCACCCGCGTAGCGGATCTCTACAACGAACCGATGAATCAGACCGAGCAACAATTGCGGCTGACAGTCGAAGCATTACGGGAACGTCAAGAACACGAGTTGATCAACAACCGGGAATTTGGGTTACTGCACAACGCCGACCTCACACAACGCATCTACAGCCGTAGCGGTACACCTACCCCCGACGACCTAGACGAATTGCTAGCAACGGTATGGAAAGAGCCAGCATTCTTCCTAGCTCACCCCCGCACGATCGCAGCCTTCGGTCGCGAGTGTAACCGTTTGGGTGTCTATCCCACCAGCATAGATATGAACGGCGCTCAAGTGACGGCTTGGCGCGGTGTACCGATATTCCCCTGCAATAAAATTCCCATCAGCAATACCCGCACCAGTTCCATTCTCTTACTCCGCACTGGTTTGGAAAAACAAGGGGTGATTGGTTTACATCAAACTGGTATTCCCGATGAATACCAACCTAGCTTGTCTGTCCGCTTTATGGGCATCAGCGAAAAGGCGATCATCTCCTACTTGATTACTGCTTACTACTCCGCAGCCGTGCTAGTCCCAGACGCACTCGGTATTCTCGAAGATGTCGAAATCGGGCGCTAAACATTCCTGAGAGAGGTTAAGGTAAACGACTTTTGTCAATAAGTAATTACGCTCGATTTTAAGCGTAATTAACTTATCGATCGAAGTGTTATTGCCTTAACCTCTTAACTCTTTGAGTAGGCACTTTTGTTAGTAAAGGATGAGGTAATGACGTATTCTAACGATCGCGGTTTAGATGTTGAAGGTCAGCAACCCCAACTGAGTTTGGGAACAGCCGCCGCCAGAAATTTGGCAACAACAACCAAATCTGCACCGCAAATGCAGGAAATTACGCCTCGGTGGTTGTTGAAGATGTTGCCTTGGGTGCAGACAAAGGGTGGCACTTATCGGTTGAACCGTCGGTTAAATTATACGGTGGCTGATGGCAGGCTAACTTTCGCCAACACCGGAACGGTAGTTGAAGTAATTCCCCAAGAACTTTGTCAGTTGCCATTGCTGCGAGGGTTTAACGACACTGAGGTATTGAGCGCCTTAGCGAGTAGGTTTGTGCAACAGGAGTTTGCACCTGGTGACATCATCGTAGAGTCAGGTCAGAGAGCCGATCGCTTGTTCTCGATCGCTCATGGCAAAGTTAATAAAACTGTTGCTGGCAAGTATGGCGAGGAAGCTCTGCTGGATAGGCTAGCAGATGGCGACCATTTCGGCGATCGGGCGTTGTTGGAACCGGAAAGCACTTGGAAGTTCACCATCAAGGCTGTCACCCGATGCACGGTATTGGCGCTACCGCAACAGGCATTTCTGGAAGTGCTCAACCAGTCAGAGGCGTTGCAGACTCACGTTGAACAGGTGAGAATTAGTGCCCAACAACCACAGAATAAGTACGGGGAAGCTGCGATCGCCTTGTCTGCGAGTCATGTTGGGGAAACCCAGTTACCAGGGACTTTTGTAGATTACGAACTCTCCCCCCGCGAATATCCGTTAAGCATTGCTCAAACTGTATTGCGAATCAATACTCGCGTTTCCGATCTGTATAACGAACCGATGAATCAGACGGAACAACAACTGCGGCTGACGATTGAAGCATTGCGGGAACGGCAAGAACACGACTTGATCAATAATCGTGAATTTGGGTTGCTACACAATGCTGACCTGAAACAGCGGATCTACACCCGCAGCGGCCCCCCTACCCCTGACGATCTAGATGAATTGATTACCCGTCGTCGGAAATCGAAGTTTTTCCTAGCTCATCCTAAAACCATTGCGGCTTTTAGTCGGGAGTGCAACCGTCTGGGTATCTCAACGGAAAGCATCGATCTGAATGGGAGTAAGGTAATTACTTGGCGCAATGTACCCATTCTTCCCTGTAATAAGATTCCAATTACTAAGAACCAGACCAGTTCTATTCTGATATTGCGGACTGGAGAAGAAGATCAGGGTGTAATCGGACTACACCAAACGGGTATCCCGGATGAATACCAACCGAGTTTGTCGGTGAGATTTATGGGTATTAGCGAACAGGCGATCGCTTCTTACCTAATTACTGCCTACTACTCCGCAGCCGTCTTAGTACCTGACGCACTTGGCATTCTCGAAGACGTTGAAATCGGGCGCTAAGCGAGTCCTCTTCCTTCTTCCTTCTTCCCTCTTCCTTATCTCCTAGATAACTAAATTTTTCTTCCTTCTTCCTTCTTCCTTTTTCCTTTTCCTTGCGTTATCAAATATGGTTATAAAAGTTACTGCTAAACATTTGCAAGCTATCCAGACTCATGCAGAAAACACTTATCCTGATGAGTGTTGCGGTTTCTTGATGGGAGAAATCGCTGGGGATGTGAAAATCTTGGTAGAAGTTTGGCCAACTGAAAATGCTTGGAACCCAGAGGTGGCGGAAGCTTTGCCAGAGATGGAATCCGGGGATAAGCTAGAGCGTAGCAGGCGCGATCGCTTCGTCATTGCGCCGTCTGCGATGTTAAAGGCGATGAAACAGGGGCGCGATCGCCATCTTACCATCATCGGCATTTACCACTCCCACCCCGAACATCCAGCAATTCCCTCCGAGTGCGATCGCGCCTTAGCTTGGCCCCAATACTCCTACATCATAGCCTCAGTTTACCAAGGCAAAGTCCAAGACCTCCGCAATTGGAGCCTTGACGGAGAGGGTAACTTTCAGTCAGAGGAAATCATTACCCTCCAATCAGCTCAGGTTAAGAAATAATTAGGAAAATTTAAAATAGCCAAAGTAATGCGAAACATTTAGATATAATCTTAGATTGAGCTGCGCTACATAAACTGTCATGCTAAATCCAAATCTGGGTGAAATTCAACTAAAACAAGAAGAATACGAACGCTATTCGCGCCATTTAATCCTGCCAGAAGTTGGGCTAGATGGGCAAAAACGCCTCAAAGCTGCCAGCGTATTGTGCATTGGCACTGGTGGGCTTGGTTCGCCCCTGTTGCTATACCTAGCTGCTGCTGGCATTGGGCGCATTGGCATCGTAGATTTTGATATAGTAGACAGTTCCAACTTGCAACGGCAGGTAATTCACGGAACGTCTTGGGTAGGAAAGCCAAAGATTGAGTCTGCTAAAAATAGGATTCTAGAAATCAATCCCTTTTGTCAAGTTGACCTCTACGAAACTCGCTTGAGTTCTGAAAATGCCCTCGACATCCTCGCGCCTTATGATGTCATCGTGGATGGTACTGATAACTTCCCGACGCGCTATTTGGTGAATGATGCTTGCGTATTGCTGAACAAGCCAAATGTATACGGTTCTATCTTCAGATTTGAAGGGCAAGCTACTGTTTTTAATTACCAAGATGGCCCTAATTATCGCGATTTGTACCCCGAACCACCTCCTCCTGGGATGGTTCCTTCCTGTGCGGAAGGCGGTGTTTTAGGAATTTTACCCGGAGTCGTTGGCTGCATTCAAGCAACAGAAACTATCAAAATTATCTTAGGCCAAGGTAAGACTTTAAGCGGCAGATTGTTACTTTATAATGCCTTGGATATGACGTTCCGCGAGTTAAAATTGCGGCCAAATCCAGTGCGACCAGAGATTGAGAAGTTGATTGACTACGAACAGTTCTGCGGAATTCCTCAAGCAAAAGCACAGGAGGATCTACAACAAATGGAAATTCCAGAGATGACTGTCAAGGAACTTAAGGAGTTAATCGACAGCGGCGCGAGTGATTTTCTGCTGTTAGATGTTCGCAATCCTAACGAGTATGAGATTGCTAAGATTCCCGGTTCGGTATTAGTACCTTTGCCAGATCTCGAAACTGGTGGCGGTGTTCAGAAGGTTAAGGAATTGTTGAACGGCCATCGGTTGATCGCACATTGCAAAATGGGTGGCAGATCCGCGAAGGCGTTAGGCATCCTTAAAGAAGCTGGAATTGACGGCATTAATGTAAAGGGTGGAATTACTGCTTGGAGTAAGGAAGTTGACCCTTCTGTGCCTCAATACTAAATTTTGTTAACGGTTAACGGTTAACTGTTAACCGTTAACTGTAAGTTGGGGGAAGCACTAGCCAAACCCAACTCTTTTTTAATTAAAAATATCACTGACATATTCCTCAAATTCATAAATCCACTCATAAATTTCTGTCAGAGTCATCTTAGCATCTCTTTTGGGTTGCCATCCAGTAGCAGTAATCACTTTGCGGGAGTCTGTAATAAAAATAGGAACATCGCCGATGCGGTTTTCTACAATAGGATCGATCGGAACTTTATGCCCCGTAATCTCCTGGCAAAGCTGAGTTGTTTCATAAAGCGAAAGCGTGTTATTTATTCCACCACCAACATTGAAAATCTCTCCTTTTAATGCTTCTAAATTGTAAATTTGTAAATCTATCAAGTCTAGTAAATCTGCTATGTGTAAAAAGTCTCTGACTTGTTTACCTGTGCCTCCATAACCGATGTATTTTAAGGGTTTTTGGAAGTAGTGAAATGCCATCCACAAGGCAAAAATACCTTGATCGACTTTGCCCATTTGCCAGGGGCCAGTGAGGACTCCACAGCGATTAATTACAGTTCTCAATCCGTAAGCATCAGCATATTCAGTAATCAGTAATTCTGAGGCTAGTTTGGTCGCTCCATAGAGAGAGCGAGCTTTATCTAAAGGAAATTCTTCAGAAATACCGTGACTGGATGCACCTGATAAAGACTGTTTTTCTGTGAGGTGAAAGCGCGTTTCTGCTTCTGTAAATTCCATAGCATTGAGGTAAGCAATGGGATAAACCCGACTTGTAGACAGAAAAATAAAATCTGCCTGAGTTTGACGAGCTAATTCTAAACAGTTAATGGTTCCTACTAAGTTAGTTTGTAAGACATAACCAGGAGCAGCATATCCTGCTAAAACTGATGGCTCGGCAGAGCATTCTAAAATTAAATCTGGTTGTAGTACCGCTGGGTCTAAATCTTCTGTATTTCGGATATCACCATGAACAAACTTAATACCTGCTTGCTTTAGTCGGGGTAAATTTAATTCAGAACCCCGTCGCTTTAGGTTATCTAAGGCCGTAATTTGCCAGTCAGGATAACGTTGAGCTAGTCCCAGACCAAGGGAACTGCCTACAAATCCAGAACCACCAGTTATCAAAACTCGTTTATTCATATTTTTTACCTCACTGATTGCTAGTTTCAAACTCTCTAGGTTGAAAATATATATAAGTTTTCAACCACTTTGGTAAACTTAAGATGAACGCATAAGTAAAGAATAGAAACAATAACCAATTGAGCAGTTCATCTAAGTAGTAAATCTTGGGACTTTGGTTACTCAACCAAGTGGTTAAAATGATTGCCATTAATGCTAGACTAGAGATGGAAGTAAGCTGACTTCCAGTCTTTAACCAAGCCAAGATTTGGGGAATAGTAAATAATAAAAATATAAGTCTATAGTCCCAATTATTACCTATTAAGAAAGTTCCCATATATATACTAGCTCCTATCCTAAAGGCTTCAATTTGATTGATATTGAGTGTATTATTTTGAGATAAAGCATCTGTACGCTTAGCTAATAAATAAGACATGAAAAAGAATAACAATATGGTGAAGACAAATAGTAATAATTTGATTTTCTCAAAAAGTTGGGGAATTTGAGCATTATAAAAATTATCAAAATATATCTCTAAATTATTAAAAATAATATCGAATATTACCTTGCCCCCATAAGATAACTTTGTAGCTCTAGGTGTCGTCTTACTAACAAGATTAAAACTCTCCAAATCTGTAATTATATAAATTCCAAAAGCGATCCAAATAGATATAAAAATAAAAGTAAAATTTCGCTTTTTTTCTTTAAGACAAGTTATTAAAGCAAAAATGGGGTAAATTTTTAAAATTGCAGCAAATAGTATTATTATATAAGAGAAATAACGCCAGATAAAGGCATTATTTTTCATTATTAGTAACGATAAAGCTAAAATACTAAAAATAATTAGATCGTTGTTACCCCTTTCTATAGCCAACATTACTGAAGGAGAACACAAAATTAGTGCATAGAACAAAGCTTCAATATAGTTCAATCGTTTGATAGTAACAAAGGTTAAGATAAAAAATAGCAATCCGAAAAGGATGGCAAGAATAACTGTATGACTTTGATCTAGTCCCCAAGATGCAGGGATTGACCAAATTCGTGGATAGTTCATCGGACGCTTCCAAGGATCGCAGGGATTCTCAACGAGAACGTCATAGCCTAATCGAATACATTCAGCACCAGCCGCGATTACCCGCATATCGGCAAAGGGAGGTAGCATCTTGTGAACTAATGGATAGATGAAACGAAGTTTAATCAATGAATTAGGGTAATTAGAGAAAAAACTTGTAGCAACAACTATCGGCAGGAAATATACAATTAAAACTGCAAGTAATAGGATACGTCCATCGAGTTTCGGGGTTTTAGATAACTGATGAGTAATAGAGCTTTCAAATCTTTGTAAAAGTCTAGGCATTGTCATTTTCCACAAAACTAGATAATCAGATTGAACCTATTTGGTATTGCGTACATCACTATACTATATAGCATAATTCATTTTTTTAACTACCAATTTTTTGATTAAATAATGATTGATGAAGATCGATCATCTCATTTTTTTGAGGCTGTTTAATTCAGGTTGCTTGCGAACATAATCTCCTCTAGAAAGATGTTTTTCTAGCCAAATATAAAGTACCACAAATAGATAGCGGCTTCCCATTTCTTTGATTTTTAGCTTAGATACACCTGTTTTACGATTTTGCCATCTGATCGGGATAATTGTGTAGGAATATCCCCGAACAATGGACTTAAGAGGCATTTCAACTGTCAAGTTAAAATGATGAGATAGGAGAGGATAAATACCTTCGATTACTTCTCTGCGGTAGGACTTAAAGGCATTAGTTGTGTCATTCAGCTTCAATCCAAATAGAATTTTAATAAATAAATTAGCTAAACGGTTGATGAGCAACTTGTGAGTGGGATAATCAATAACTTTACCGCCTTTGATGAATCGAGAACCAAACACACAATCATAACCTTCTTGCAGTTTATAATAGTAATCAATAATATTTTCCGGGGCATCAGAATTATCTGCCATGACAATGGCGACAGCATCTCCTTGAAAATTCTCTAATCCGCAGCGAACAGCGAAACCAAAGCCGTTAGGCAAATAGTTATTTATATAACGTACTTTACTATTTTGAGAATTTAGCTGCTGCGATAATTCTTCGGTGCGATCGCGGCTGTTATCGTTAACTATTATAATTTCGTAATCAATCCCTTTTTCTTCTAGTAATTGGGTGATGGATTGAACAGTTTCGACTATACAACCTTCTTCATTATGAGCAGGAATGACAATTGAGAAAACTTTGATTTTTGTTAATTTTTGGAATTGATATTGTCTTGGTTGAGAAGAGCTATTTTCCAATGCAGGAGCTAAACCTTCGGGACAATATATTTCTGAAGAAAAATCGGGTAGGCTCTTAGAAGATTGAACGGGAGATTTAAAGACTAATCGATCGCTGATTAAATAATTGATAGACGCACTCAAAAATACACCTATCAAGGTATTAACTGCATAATTGATTTTCAACCAATCTAATAAAGGAAATACAAGGAAGATGCGAGCAATGACAGAAGTGCCAGCCGAGAGATGGTACAAGGGAATTTGTCGCCACAATACTTCTCGAATAGTCCACGCACCTCCTGGCCAAACCCAAATCCGATAGATGAAAAAACTAGCTAACAGCGAAAATTCAATTGATATTACATTCGCGATATTGCGTAAAACAGGCGTATTAAATCCTAGCTTTTCAATCATCCAAAAGATCAGAAGCAAATTTATTGTTGCTGCTACGCCACCACCGATCAGAAACTTAAAAATTTTTTGCCGAAATAGCTTTTTTAACATGGCGAAAACACCCAAAAACTACAAAGACTTCAAGAAAGTAGTTATTATTTTGTACGATATCGTATCATAACGATACTCATAATGATGTCGCTCGTAGAATTTATGACTTTTTGTAACCTTATATTACTAAATGTAAAAAAAATACCATGTTTGATGAAAAATTCAGTGAAAAACATCAATTATTGAGGGCTGAAGGCTAAAAATTGGCGACGGGGAACTCGATCGGGGCTTTTGTCTTCGGGATCTGTAGGTGCGATCGCACCCTGGGAAGATGATACCCAAAAAATCAGCGCCAAATGCGATCGCCACTACAGACTAGGGGCCGATCGAGATTCAAAGATCCAAATATCCTTTGCTCGCTCTCCCAGTTTTTTGCACGCTGAGTTAATCTAGTTAAACATTGAACGTTTTCTGAAAAATCACATGACGGCAACAGTTGTCCAGTTAAAGCACGAAGTCAAAGACTTGTCCCTTGCCCCCTTGGGAAAACAACGCATCGAATGGGCCGGCCGGGAAATGCCCGTTTTGGGGCAAATTAGAGACCGTTTTGCCAAAGAAAAGCCCTTTACTGGCATCCGCTTGGCGGCTTGTTGTCACGTAACTACTGAGACGGCCCACTTAGCGATCGCCCTCAAAGCCGGAGGCGCTGACGCTGTACTGATCGCCAGCAACCCGCTGAGTACCCAAGATGACGTAGCAGCTAGCCTTGTAGCCGATTATGGTATACCAGTATTTGCCCTCAAAGGCGAAGACGCAGCCACCTACGAACGCCACGTCAATATTGCCCTGGATCACCGCCCCAACATCATTATCGACGATGGCAGCGACGTAGTTGCTAGTTTAATCCAACATCGTCAAAACCAAATTTCCGACCTGATCGGTACCACCGAAGAAACCACCACCGGGATCGTCCGCCTGCGGGCCATGTTCCGAGACGGCGTGCTCACCTTCCCCGCAATGAACGTTAACGACGCGGATACCAAGCACTTCTTTGACAACCGCTACGGCACCGGTCAATCTACTTTAGATGGCATTATCCGCGCTACCAACGTGCTGTTAGCCGGCAAAAATATTGTAGTTGCAGGCTATGGCTGGTGTGGCAAAGGTACTGCACTCCGGGCTCGCGGTATGGGCGGAAATGTGATCGTTACCGAAATCGATCCGATCCGCGCGATCGAAGCCGTCATGGACGGTTTCCGCGTCATGCCAATGGATGAAGCCGCACCAGTGGGAGATTTATTTATCACAGTTACCGGCAATAAACACATCATTCGTAGCGAACATTTCGACGTAATGAAAGACGGCGCAATGGTTTGTAATTCCGGTCACTTTGACATTGAAATTGACCTCAAAGTTTTAGGTGAAAAAGCTACTGAAGTGCGGACTGTGCGACCTTTCACTCAAGAGTATCGCCTTAAGAATGGCAAGTCAGTAATCGTACTCGGTGAAGGACGTTTAATTAACTTGGCTGCTGCGGAAGGACACCCCAGCGCAGTGATGGATATGAGCTTTGCTAACCAAGCTTTGGCTTGTGAATATCTGGTCAAGAATAAAGGCAAATTGGAAGCCGGTATTCACTCTATCCCCGCTGATGTTGACAAAGAAATTGCACGGTTAAAGTTGCAAGCAATGGGGATTAATATTGATACCCTGACTCCTGCACAAATTGAGTACATGAACTCTTGGACTTCTGGCACATAATTGTTAGCGGTTAACTGTTAACGGTTAACTGTTAACTGTTAACTGTTAACGGTGTCATTGCGACAAAGCGAAGCGATCGCAGGGCCATTGAGATTGCTTCGGACTTATACCAATTTCAAAAAAGTATGCAACAGTCTTCTTGTCCCCCCCTTTGCAAGGGGGGCTAGGGGGGTCGAAGAGTCTTGCATGATTTTAGAGAAATAGTATTAGTTTTCTTCACTACGTTCGCAACACCTCAGATTGCATTAGCAACCAACGTAACAACCAACAACTAACCACTAACCACTAACAATTAACTAAAAAAAATGTCTGAGTGGATAATTAATACAATGCAATCCTTGGGTTATCTAGGAATTGGACTCTTGATGTTTCTAGAAAATCTTTTTCCGCCGATTCCATCGGAATTAATTATGCCATTCGCAGGATTTACGATCGCGAAAGGAGATATGCAGTTTGCACCCGCGATCGCGGCCGGAGTAATTGGTACTGTCTTAGGAGCATTTCCCTGGTACTATGCAGGTAAAATCTTAGGCGAAGAACGTCTGCGAAATCTGGCTGATAAATACGGTAAATGGATTACAGTATCCGGTCACGATATCGACAAAGCTGATAGGTGGTTTAAGCGTCACGGTACTAAAGCTGTATTTTTATGCCGTCTTGTACCAGGAGTTCGTACTTTAATATCCTTACCCGCTGGCATTAATAATATGCCCTTAGTGCCATTTTTAATCTACTCAACTCTGGGCACTACTTTATGGGTGAGTTTTCTCACTTTTCTGGGGTATAAATTAGCAGATCACTATGATTTAGTTGATGAATACTTGGGCCCTGTTTCTAAGATTGTAGTGCTTTCTCTGATTATTTGGTTTGCGCTTTGGGTAGTCAGGAAGAATATGCGGAAAGAGTAAAGAGGGGTGGAATTTAGTAATTTTACTTGATTAATTAGTTAGGCAAAAAAATGAGCATTAGGCTACATCCCCATGCTCAGTCAAGATTAATTGAGCGTGGTGCAACTGAGGCAGAAGTTATTGCTACGGTCGAAAGCGGTACTACATTTCCGGCTCAATTGGGTAGAATGGGGTTTAGGCGGAACTTTCCCTTTAATGCAGAGTGGCAAGGAAAGATATATGCTACAAAGAAGGTAGAAGCAATAGCTCAAAAGGTTGCAGAAGATTGGTTAGTTATTACTGTAATTATCAAATATTTTTAAATAGAGGTTCTTATGAAACTGACCTACGATCCGAGATACAATGTTGCTTATATTTACCTGAAAGAAAAACCAACAGAAGTAGAAACAGTTCAAGTTAGCGAAGAATTAAATATAGATATTGCTCCTGATGGAACTATTTACGGAATAGAACTGCTCAATGCTAATCAACAATTAGGAGGTAATAGTCAAGGTAAATTAATAGTAATTAATGAAGCTTTGGGAGAATCCTCAGAAATTCAACTGTCACTTTCCCCTTAACTAAAATACAAGATAATGATTTTTCTGCTGTCTATGCTACAAATTACAAATAAAATCTCAAATAAATTGTTGATATCTATTTCCCAAGTCGTGACACAATAGAAAACATTGCTATCCACACTTTCTAAGTATGTACGAAAAAATTACAGCCCCTACAACTGGTTCTAAAATTACATTCAAAGATGGGGAGCCCATCGTCCCCGACGACCCAATTATTCCCTTCATTCGCGGCGACGGGACGGGTGTTGACCTTTGGCCTGCTTCCCAGAAAGTTATGGACGCTGCGGTAGAAACAGCTTACGGTGGGAAGAAAAAAATCAATTGGTTTAAGATTTATGCCGGTGATGAAGCTTGCGAAGTTTACGGTACTTACCAATATTTGCCCGCCGATACTAGCAATGCAATTAAAGAATATGGTGTAGCAATTAAGGGGCCCTTGACGACTCCTATCGGTGGGGGTATTCGTTCCCTGAATGTAGCTTTGCGGCAAAATCACGA
Source organism: Kamptonema sp. PCC 6506 (assembly GCF_000180455.1). Taxonomy (NCBI): domain Bacteria; kingdom Bacillati; phylum Cyanobacteriota; class Cyanophyceae; order Oscillatoriales; family Microcoleaceae; genus Kamptonema; species Kamptonema sp. PCC 6506. The sequence goes on along the minus strand of NZ_CACA01000373.1, from coordinate 10,199 downwards.
TCTTTATTCCTGCATTCGCCCTTGTAAATATTATCCGGGAACGCCTTCGCCGCACAAAACTCCTGAGTTGCTGGATGTGATTATTTACCGGGAAAATACAGAGGATATTTACCTGGGGATTGAGTGGAAAGAAGGCAGCGAAATCGGCAATAAATTAATTGCTTTGCTGAATAATGAGTTAATTCCGGCTACGCCTGAACATGGGAAAAAACAAATTCCTCTGGATTCGGGAATTGGGATTAAACCGATTAGTAAAAAAGGTTCTCAGCGGTTAATTCGTCGGGCAATTAAGCACGCTTTAAGGTTGCCCAAGGCTAAGCAGCAGGTGACTTTAGTGCATAAGGGCAACATTATGAAATACACTGAAGGTGCTTTTCGTGACTGGGGTTACGAATTGGTAAAGAGTGAGTTTCGCAATGAGTGCGTGACTGAGATGGAGTCTTGGATTCTGAGTAATAAGGAACGGAATCCTGAGATTAGTTTAGAAGATAATGCCCGTCAGATTGAACCGGGATATGATGCTTTAACTCCTGAAAAGCAAGCCAAGATTTGCAAAGATGTTGAGGAAGTTCTCTCGGCTATTTGGGAAAGTCATGGCGATGGGAAGTGGAAGGAAAAGATCATGGTCAATGACCGGATTGCTGATAGTATTTTCCAACAGATTCAAACGCGGCCGGCGGAGTATTCGATTCTGGCGACGATGAATTTGAATGGTGATTATTTATCGGATGCGGCGGCCGCAATTGTCGGCGGTTTAGGTATGGGGCCGGGGGCGAATATTGGGGATGAATGTGCAATTTTTGAGGCAACTCATGGGACTGCACCTAAACACGCGGGTTTAGATAAGGTTAATCCTGGTTCGCTGATTTTGTCGGGGGTGATGATGTTAGAATATCTCGGTTGGCAGGAGGCGGCTGAGTTGATTAAGAAGGGTTTGGCGGCGGCGATTTCTAATGGTGAAGTGACTTATGATTTGGCGCGAATGATGGAACCGCCTGTCCCTGAGTTGAAGTGTTCGGAGTTTGCGGATGCGATTATTAAGCATTTTGGTTAACTGTTAACTGTTAACTGTTAACGGTTGAGACAGGAGTATATTTTGTCTAGTTTGCGGGAATCGGTAGGTGTAAATTTTGGGGTGTCAAATTTTTCGGCTGTAATGCAACTGCTGTAAGGGTTTGATGCCCCTTACCTAAAAAAACGATTCCCGCAATGGCTGCAACCTTTACAGGGTATGGATTTGAGAAAAAGATCGCAGGAGGGTATTGACAAGTCGATGGCTGGAATGATACTTTTAGATCAGATTCCCGAAACCGCACCTTGAAAACTAAATATAGTAAGGCTTTCAGAAACCGGCGCCGCAATTAAACTAAATCCCTATTAGGGATTGAAACCACCATCCCTATCATCAAGACTGTACCATTTGCTTTCCGCAATTAAACTAAATCCCTATTAGGGATTGAAACCGAAGCTTAAGAAACCTATCCCAAGATTTAGAGCCGCAATTAAACTAAATCCCTATTAGGGATTGAAACGTGATAATATTCAAGGTTCATTCTCAAGAGTATTACCCGCAATTAAACTAAATCCCTATTAGGGATTGAAACGTTCCCTTGCCTGATGTACCTAATTTAACTGGCATCAGCCGCAATTAAACTAAATCCCTATTAGGGATTGAAACTTCTAACCTATAAACACAATAACTAAATAAACTAGCCGCAATTAAACTAAATCCCTATTAGGGATTGAAACCGTGCTTTTCCTTGATAATAAAGAAATTTTCTACTTGCGCCGCAATTAAACTAAATCCCTATTAGGGATTGAAACCAACTGCTGCAATATTTAGAGATTTCTGCTGAGGGCCGCAATTAAACTAAATCCCTATTAGGGATTGAAACTGAATATTTCAGGCTTGAAAGAAGGTAATTATTATTGTTATTGCCGCAATTAAACTAAATCCCTATTAGGGATTGAAACTTGGTTGGACAAACTGGAGCTGTTACAGTTCAAGCCGCAATTAAACTAAATCCCTATTAGGGATTGAAACCTAAAATATGGCTATAACTGGAATTATTGGACATCAGGGTAAGCCGCAATTAAACTAAATCCCTATTAGGGATTGAAACAATAAGAAAGTTGAACCGTGCTTTCCGACTATAAGCCGCAATTAAACTAAATCCCTATTAGGGATTGAAACAACAACGGAATGGTATCAGTAACTGTAGTGACAACCTCCGCCGCAATTAAACTAAATCCCTATTAGGGATTGAAACTTTTCTGAAATCAATTGATAAACTATCAGAGAATCAGCCGCAATTAAACTAAATCCCTATTAGGGATTGAAACTCCACGTGGCTGTATTATCGATCACGGGAATTTTGCCGCAATTAAACTAAATCCCTATTAGGGATTGAAACCAAATAGAATACAAGTCCTTCCATAAAGCTAGACATTTGTTTTGCGCCGCAATTAAACTAAATCCCTATTAGGGATTGAAACAGGCACTACAGCAGGCATTTCAAAGACCAATGCAAAGCCGCAATTAAACTAAATCCCTATTAGGGATTGAAACACCATCATCAGAAGGCAGCTTGAGAATGGGACAGTTGCCGCAATTAAACTAAATCCCTATTAGGGATTGAAACTCTACAATTGCTTTAGCGTAACCAGCAATGTCCGCTTTAGAGCCGCAATTAAACTAAATCCCTATTAGGGATTGATTTTCAACTGCATAGGCAATCTCATTTTTTAGGGCTTACACAATTGTCACACTTGAATCTACTTGTAGGATGCGTCAGACACAGAAATCGATCGAAACCGTCAGGGTTGTAGTATCAGACGCACCCTACTAATTGTGCCAGTTGCCTAAGTTCTGTCATTATTTTGTTAATCAAACACCTAACAACAACCCCCACCACTATAATGCCAAGTTGAATCAGTAATTAACACTCGATCCTGGATTAACGCCCCTAACTTCCCAGCAGTTTTATCGCACACGGCCGCAGGAACTCCCCGCTGAAGTATATGACCTTCTCCATCATCAAAAAACTCTTCTAGCCCGTTATAAATTGCTGTTTTACCCGTAAAAACACAGGCCCCATCATCGGGAATTGATACCTTAAAAGATACAGAATCCAGACTTTCTAAAAGCAAATCTGCATCTAAATTATAACTCACCCGATCCAATAACCGATAAGACCGCCGCGCCCTAATTTCCACTTGACCAAAACCCACATTAATCAGGTGTTGTACGTATTCATCATAAGTCAAAGCACCCGATAAACACATCGCCCGCAATCGTTCATCGTCTCTCAAATGTTGGGGAATAGGACGAGTAGCAATCGGATCGCTCATTAACAATCTACCACCTGGTTTTAATACTCGATAAGCTTCTTTTAAAGCTTTAGTTAAATCCGCAGGTTCAAAGATATTAAATAGACAATTTTGAGCTACTACATCTACAGAAGCATCTGCTACTGGTAAAGCGAAAGCATCGCCTTCTCGAATTTCGACAAAACTAGGGTCAAACCAATCATTATCTTGAGCAGCAAGTTGCAAGTTACGATGAGCAGCTTCTCGCATGGCGGCTACAGGTTCGACAACAATAACTCCAGCTTTTCGCCGGGAAAAATAAGCAAACTGCAAGGCTTCTAAACCGCCGCCAACACCAACATATAAAACTACTGGTTTACCTACAAGTTCCGCCGCGTGGACGGTAGTACCACAGCCATAATTCATCTCTTGCATTGACTGAGGAATGATTAATCCTGGCAATTGCAAAGGACTACTTTGAACGCAACAAAGTCCAACTTGGGGAGTTTCTGCAACTTCACTGTAAAATTTTGCCGCAGTTTCAAGATAGGTCATAGTTAATTTTCCTCTAAATTATTTCTCTTGTATATCTTGGCTAGATGGTGCTTCTTTCACTCGTGTTTTGATGCGATTTTGAGTATAAGGACGGCGCAGTAAAGTAGCTTTCTCAAGTTTCTTAACTCCGCTGAGAACTCCTAATGCAAAAACTGTTCCAATTAAGCTTATTCGCCACAGACCGCAACCTGCGGCTGCTCCTAATCCAGCCGCTAGCCAAATTGTAGCAGCGGAAGTTAACCCCTTAACTTGTGTTCTACCAAATTTATTCTGATTTTGTTGGAGAATAATTCCGGCTCCTAGAAATCCTACTCCTGTAGCGACACCTTGGAGCGTTCTGCTAAGAGCATTGGTAGAGGAAGAGGTATTTTCATTGTCGATTTGCAAAGGAATCATGACAAATATGGCTGCACCTAAGCTTACAATCATAAAAGTTCTCAAGCCTGCCGGTCTACCTGGTTGCTGTCGGTTAATGCCGATCGCGCCGCCGACCAGTAGAGCTACACTGAGCCTGAAAGTTATACTTTGCCAATCGCTAGAATTGAAAAATATTGAATTCATTACTCAAAAAACTACGGTTAGTCACTTTGCTGACTAGGGATTAAGGTTAATTATAGATTAAATTTAGGTTAAATTCAACAAATCGCGATCGCTATTAGCCTCAGTTGAGGACTTACGCACGCAGTACAACAGCCCTCTGAGCGATCGCAATACCCCCCAGAGAGCTGCATTACATAGCTGGTATACTATCCGTAACGCCTAATTCCTGGCGGTTCTTTGACCTCCCAGAGGCCGGCGTTACCTAAGTAATGCCTAAGTCCTATATTATTTACCTACTTACTATTTATTCTCTCAAATAACTATCTTATGTCATCTACCATTAGTATTGCCGTTGTAGGCACTGGCTTCGGTCAAAAAGTACATTTACCCGCATTTCAAGCACATCCACGAACGGAAGTTGTAGCTGTTTATCATCGAGATTTAGATAAGGCGAAGGCGATCGCATCTGCTAACAATATACCTTATGCTGCTAATACGATAGAAGATATAGTGGCTTTGCCTGAAGTCAAGGCAGTGGCAATTTCAACGCCACCATTTTTGCATTCTGAAATGGCAAAAATAGTATTGCAATCTGGCAAGCATTTGTTACTCGAAAAGCCAACAACTTTGACAGCAATTGAAGCTAGAGAATTGTACCGAATGGCAAGAGCAAAAGCTTGTACGGCAACGATGGATTTTGAGTTTCGGTTCATCCCAGCTTGGCAAATGCTAGCAGAATTGTTAGCAGAGGAATATGTAGGAGAAAAGCGGTTAATTAAAATTGATTGGTTAGTATCGAGTCGCGCCGATGCTTCTCGCCCTTGGAATTGGTACGCGCAAAAAGATAAAGGCGGCGGTGTGTTAGGGGCGACGGGTTCCCATGCTTTTGATTATATTAGTTGGCTTTTTGGCCCGATTCGGCGATTATCGGGGCAATTAATTACAGGCATTACCTCGCGCCCAGATCCCAAAGATGGCGGTAAATTAAAAACTGTTGATGCTGATGATTCTTGTACTTTAATGTTGGAATTAGCAGACGGAACGCCTTGTCAAGTTTGTCTGAGTTCTGTTACTTATCAAGGGCGCGGGCATTGGGTAGAGGTTTATGGAAGTAATGGAACGTTAGTTTTAGGTAGCGATAATCAACAGGATTATGTACACGGTTTTCGTCTGTGGGGAAGTAAAGGAGGAGAATCTTTAGCGGAGATTAAAGTTCCTGAAAGGTTGGAGTTTCCGCAAGTTTATCCTGATGGTAGAATTGCAGCATTTATGCGGGTAGTCGATAAGTGGGTTGAGGCAATAGATGCTGGCAAATCATTAGTTCCTTCTTTGAAAGAGGGGGTTTATTCTCAATTGTTGATGGATTTGACCCACGAATCGAATGTAACTGGGACTTGGGTGGATGTGCCGGATTTAGATAAGTTTTTGGCTGGTGGGTAATATAGCAACCGCCAAGGCGGTTAAGAGGGGCTAGGGGCTAGGGGCTAGGGGCTAGGGAAAGAAGGAAAAGAAGGGAAAGAAGGGAAAGAGGGGAAGAGAGTCAAGTTCGATGCTCTGAGCGAGTGTCCTAACCGTTGTGGTGGTTGCTATAAGTGAAGTACACAGAAACCAGGTTTCTGGGGTCTTCCTGCAATATCGAGATGTTCCCAAGTTATTCCTCTTACCGCCGACAGCAGGCAGTCCATAACTGCGATAGAATGGAAAATACTGACTTTATTTAGGGATACCAGAACAGTTCATGGCTAAAAAGAGCATGATCGAGCGCGAAAAAAGACGGCAGAAGCTCGTAGATAAGTACGCCGCCCAGCGGGAAGACCTCAAGGAGCAATTCCGTGTCGCAGGCTCGCAGATGGAGAAAGTTGCTATCCATCGCCAAATTCAACAACTACCCCGGAACAGTTGTCCGACTCGCTTGCGGAATCGCTGCTGGGCTACGGGACGACCCAGAGGTTATTACCGGGACTTCGGCTTATCTCGGCACGTCATTCGCGAAATGGCTCACCAAGGTCTTCTTCCAGGTGTTGTCAAGTCAAGCTGGTAGTTTGGCTTGGGAAGAGGGGAAGGGAGAATTGCTGGCTTTTTAACTCAAAACTCAAAACTCCCCATCTTCCCTATTTTTCCCATTTTCTTTCATTGTCCGCAGCAGCGATCGATTCCCAGACTATCGAGGAGTAGGTCGCTGACAGCATTGGCGATCGCAAATTCGCCATAAAAACTCTTAGAAAAGTCAAAGGCCCGCATTTCCGTAACGATCGCAATTACCAGAGAACCCAAATCATTCTCACCCTCCATCCGCTGGCGGACATAGATTTGGGCAGCTCTTTGGGCAATTTGGTAATTAACGGGTTCTGGTAGAAACTCGGAATCAAGCCATATCTGCAAGGTTTCTTGCAACCATTCCCCTTCCTGCTGCGGATTTTTGGCAGGAGGTAAGGTAATCGCATTTATCGGTTCAGACATTGACTGCAACCATCGGGTTAGGAGTAACAAAGGAGTACAATTAACAGTTAACAGTTAACAGTTAACAATTAACAAACTATTGTGCAGCTAAAGTAACAATCGGCATTTTTTCATCTTTCCCTGTCATTTGAGCGTAAAAGAGAGTCATCTGCTCTTTAATCAACTCTGCCAACATTTTATTAACAGCAGTAATTGCTGGGTTGGAGTTGAGTTTGTAACAAACTTGATAATCTTTATGTCTTTGATAAGAACGAGTAGATTTATCAAAAAGTTTAGTAGATTTTGTTTCTACAAACACTGAAGGATCGGGATGACCGTACCAATAAAGGCGATACAAGTGAGCGGCCTCACTAGGAGTGAAGATCAGCATATCTTCGTTGCTGCCCGCAAGGTGTAAAATATAAACATTGTCTCTCTTTTTTATTTGGAAGTAACCCCAAGTTTTCTCAGTTTTATCGAGAAGTTTTCTTAAGGTACTCTCCAGCATCGGGCAAGCATCAAAACTTTTCATAACGCTTTTGCAAGCTACAGGACAACGTTAAACAGATAAGCTTACTGAAACGTATAATCAATTATACCAGTGAATGGCGATGCAGCTAGATATTGACTCAATCATCCACGGATATGCAGCCGGCTATTTCCTGATGGCAAATGAAGGTGAAGATAGTTTAAATTGGTATTCCAGCAGAGAGCGATCGCTAATTCCTTTAGATGAGCGCTTTACCTATCCGCGATCGCTCCGCCGTTCCCTCAATCAAAATCGCTTCACCACCGCCGTTAACCGCGACTTTAAGGCCGTAGTTGAAGGTTGCGCCAACCGCGAGGAAACCTGGATTTCCCCGCAACTCAAGGAAATTTACCACGCTCTCAACCAAGCAGGCTGGGCCTACAGCTTCGAGACTTGGCAAGGGGATGAACTCGCAGGCGGTATTCTGGGAATTGTCATCGGCGGCGCATTCATTGGTGAATCTATGTTCTACAGGATTCCCGAAGGCTCAAAAGTAGCGATGGTGAAATTAGTAGAACGGCTGCGCGATCGCTCTTTTGTCCTCTTTGACGCGCAGATGACCAACCCCCACCTAGAAAGATTTGGCTCTTACATCATCAATAACAAGCAATACCAATCTCTACTAAAAAAAGCCTTACAGCGTCGGTGTTCCTTAATTTGATGCGGTCATATTCAACTAATTGCTCTCCATTAGATTACTGCGGATTCTATCAGCAGCCAATGGCCGGCAAAGTTAAGTCTTCCGCAAACGGTGAGAGGTTTCTTGCTTTCGTAAGTTTGTAAGAAGCTATCAACTTCAGGGTCTAAAGTGACAAGTCTCCAAGTTTGACCAGCTAAAGCTGGAGGAGATGCGATCGCCAGTTCATAGTCCTGTTCGCTACGGCGATGGAAAATTCCTGAGAATTGGTAATTGGTAATTAGTAATTGGTAATTGTTAATTGGTAATTGGTAATTGGTAATTGGGGAAAAAGCCTCTTCCTCTCCCCCGCTCCCCCTCTCCCCCGCTCAAGAGCTCCCCCGCTCAAGAGCTCCCCCGCTCAAGAGCTCCCCCGCTCCCCCGCCCCCCCGCTCCCCCGCCCCCCCGCTCCCCTTACAAGGGCAATTTCCACTAGCTGGATACTCTGCGGGGCGATCGAGGTAGTAGCGTTGCCAATAGAGCCAATCTGGGTGATTAGGTGTCAAATTAAAGAGGGGAACGATCGCGGCGGGAGCGATCGGATCTTGTAATAGCGCCTCTTGTAGCACCCTCACGGGCAATTCTCTGGGCTCAATACCTCTTTCTATACATAGTGCGGCGGCCATCCCTGCGGCTTGTCCAATGCCCATAACTGCGGGTTGCAGGCGGGTTGCGCCGTTAGCTATGTGAGAAACAGATATATTTTTTTCGCACGTAAGCAAGCCGTCTGTTTCAGTCGGAATTAGGCAAGTATAAGGTATCGTAAAGGGCGTTCCCGTCCAACGACCGCCCCAACGGAGAGATTTAGGTTGTAGGGGGATATTGCCACTGGTGTAGTGGTGATCGTTGGCGTAATTGGCGATCGCGATCGCTAGGCATTCTCCGTTAGCATTAACTGGTAAAGAAGCGGCATTTCCAGAAGCGATCGGCAAAATATCCTGTTCCTTAATTGTATCTAATCCTTGCAAACGCCGACTTTCTCGATAGTAAGGATGCAGTGCAAAGGCAGAATTGGTAATTGGTGATTGGTAATTGGTAATTGGTGATTGGCGATCGGTAAAAATTTCCCCATCTTGCGATTTTACCATTTTGAAAGTGGGAAAAATATCCTCTGCTAAACCGTAGCGGCGACCTAATTGATTTTGAATAAAACGGGCAAAACTTTGGGTATGCCATAGACTTTCTTGGAGAAATTCGCGCCTCGATGATTCCGATTCTATTAAACGGTTAACTCCTTCTCCATAGTCATTCCCTCGTATTGGCCAATTAATCATAAATCGATTGCCAGGTAGTCGGCCATAATTGAGAAACTTCTCTGGGCCATAGTTATCCCAAGCATCTACAAATTGACTGGGATTATCTATCGGTGGCGCAGGAATTTCTGGCGCAATCGCATCTGCGCCGAAATCTTCCATAATCACAACCCAAGTAGGGGCTTGTACGGGATAGGTTTCTGTTAGAATATTAGGAGCAATTGGAGCACTAGGTTCTCCCCATTCAGCTTGAAATTCCCAACCCCATCGATAGGGAATTTCGCCTATTGCTAGTAAGTCTCCTAACTCGGTTGCATCGAGAGTGATTTGAGCGTGGACGGTAAAATCTTCAAAGCGAACGCCGACAATTTTATGGCCTTTTTTTAACACTTCTTGGGGTGTTTGTCCAGCAATCCAATATAAGTTTGGTAGTTGTTTCACCCAGTCTGCAAAAATTTCAGCACCAATGCGAGGATCGTAAGTAAAAAAGCTGACCCAGGCACGATCTAAGCCTCCAGGTTGTTGTTGAAGCTTTTTAAGAAATGCACCCCATAAACCAGTTTGAAAAGCTGCTAATTCGTTACCATCTGGTGCGGATACGCCTGCTGTCGTGAGCATTCCTCCTAACCAAGGAAATTCACTAATTAAGATAGTTTTTGCTCCTCGGCTGGCGGCTTGTACTGCTGCCGCAGTGCCACCTGTGCCACCGCCAACTACTAATATATCAGCGTTTAGTTCATTCATTGGTAATTGGTAATTGGTAATTGGTAATTGGTAATTGGCAGTTTTAAGGTGGCGCTCGCCGCCAACCATCTTTAGTTATAAGTTACAATATTTTTAGTCGGCGAGCGCCCACCCTACAAGTTATAGCGTTTATTTATGTCCCTCTAGTTACAAC
>NZ_CACA01000374.1:0-53342 GCF_000180455.1 Kamptonema sp. PCC 6506 | reverse complement strand
GCTATCCTTATCTTATGTTTAATTAGGTGGAGCGACTTAATACCAATTCTCCAAATTAACAATCTGCATTGTTGAGTTAACTTCATAAGATCGACCGCATCCTTTCTTCCTTCTACTTATTATTTAGCATCACTCCCTTGTTTAAGCTGCTCGATCTGAAACTGTGCATCCCGATAACCCCCGGATCGCCCTTGATCTAAATAGAGTTTGCCAGCTTTTTCAAAATCACTAATTGCCCCTGGTTTATCTCCCAAAATACGGCGTACATTTCCTCTACCTACATAAGCAGCCGCGAAATTAGGATTGAGGCGAATTGCTTGCACGTAATCCGCGAGAGCATCCTCATAATTTTTCAGATCGTAGTGAATCTTAGCTCGATTAGAATAAGCTTCATAATCATTAGGATTAAGCCCAATCGCCGCCGTATAATCTGCAACCGCGCCCTCCCGATCTCCCGCCGCAGAGTGAGCTAAACCTCGGTTACTGTAAGCACTGTCATTTTTAGGATTCACCTTGATCGCCTGAGAACAATCGTCAATTGCCTTCTGATAATCCTTCAAGTTCAAATAAGCAATACAGCGATTATTATAAGGAACAGAATCTTGAGAATTGAGTGCGATCGCCTGAGTGCAATCATCAATCGCTGCCTGATGCGCTCCTAAATTTAACTGCGTACTGCACCGATTAGCATAAGCATCCACGCTCTTAGAATCAATCCGAATTACCTGAGAGTAATCTGCCAACGCACCTTTATAATCACCTAAATGAAAACGAGCTCTCCCTCGACTATAATAAGCGTCAACATTGCTAGGTTCCAGACGAATTGCTTCCGTATAATCGCCCATAGCTCCCTGCAAATCAGCACCAGCAGCCCGTGCCATTCCCCGCGCATGGTGAGCTTTAGCAAGACTAGGCTGTAACCGAATTACCTGAGTAAAATCTTTAATCGCAACTGGATAATCTTGTAAGCCAAAATAAGCAAGCCCGCGCTCATAATAAGCATCAGGATCGTTAGGTTGGAGTTTCAAGAGCTGAGTATAGTCTTCGATCGCCCCTCGGAGATCCTTAATCTCGAAACGGGTTAAGCCTCTGTTAAAATAAGCCTTAACATAGTTAGGATCGAGAGCGATCGCTTGGGTGTAATCCGCGATCGCAGCTTCGTAGTTTTTCAAGTCATAATTAGCATTTGCCCGCTTGTAAAAAACCTCGGCACTCTGTGGATTTAGCTGAATCGACTTGTTAAAAGCCGCGATCGCCCCCGCTGCATCTCCCACCTGCGATTTTTCCACACCGCGATCGAAATATTCCTTAGCTTTTACCGGATTAGGACGGTTAAAAAAAATGAGCAAACATACCAGTGCGATCGCCGCCCCAATTCCTAACAACACCAACCATAGCCGAGAGTTGAGGCGAGGTAGCGATCGCCCGCCAGACATCCCCATTTTTGTAGTAAAACTAGCCTGTTGTTCCCCATCTCTAGCATCTGAACGATTGTTGAGTTTTCTCAGCGCCGCCAACACCTCCGCCGCCGACTGATACCGCTTTCCGAAATGGTGATGAACCATTTTATCTAAAATATTCGCTAATGCTGTAGAACATTGAGCGCGATTTCGCCAAATCATACCCCCTGTATGAGAAGGATGAGGATCTTGCAATTTCGGTAAATCTGTACCTGGTAAACCCGTAATCGCTTGAATAGCCATCATCCCCACTGCATAAAGATCGCTATTAAATTGAGGATTGCCTTGGAATTGTTCGATCGGCATATAAGAAGGAGTACCAGTCGCAATTGTCCGGGGGATTTCTCCTGAAAAATTAGCAATTTGAGTGCTAACTTCTTTAACAGATCCGAAGTCAATTAAAACTAACTTACTATCAGGTTTACGCCGAATTAAATTCGAGGGATTAACATCTCGATGAATCACACCTTGATCGTGAACAAAAATCAAAATTTCTAAGATCTCTTCCAACAAAGACAACACTCGCTCTTCCGGCCAAGGACGACCGGGCAAAATTTCCTTTGTTAGCGGATGACCGGGAATAAATTCTTCAACTAAGTAAAACTGATTTCCCTCTTCAAAGTAAGCTAATAAAAATGGAATTTGATTATGTTTTCCCAACTTTTCTAAAATTTCTGCCTCTTGTTTAAATAAGCGCTGAGCAGTTTTAAGAATAGTAGAAGTATTGCTAGGAGGTCGCAGTTGCTTGACCACACATTGAGGATGGCCGGGCCGACGAGTATCCGCCGCCAGATAAGTCTGTCCAAAAGCCCCTGAACTAAGAATTTGAACAACACGGTAACGTCCATCCAAAAGTTGACCAATCATGTTCATAAATAAGGATAATGGGTAATGGGGAATTGCTAATTGCTAATTGCTAATTGCTAATTTGACAACGGATTCGGCAATGGATTTAACTGATTGATGGCTTAACAGTTATCAGTTATCAGTTAACCGTTAACAGTTAACAGTTAACCGTTAACCGTTAACCGTTAACAATATTATGGGCTAATTTGTGCCTGTGCATTTTTGTAAGCATCGGCCCTACCTTGCTCCAGAAATAGCGTTGCAGCCTTCTGAAAATCTTCATTTGCTCCTAAGCGATCTTTCAGTTCCCGGCGGATGATTCCCCGGCTATAATAAGCAGTAGCATTATTAGGGCTCAGACGGATTGACTGAGCAAAATCTTCAATTGCAGAACCATAATTTTTGATTTCCGAGTAGACAATCCCGCGATTGCTATAAGCAACTGCGTCGCTAGGATTAAGCCGAATTGCTTGAGAGAAATCTTCAATGGCTCCTTGTTTATCTCCAATGGCAGAACGAGCCAAACCTCGATTGCTGAAAGCTTTAGGATTGTTGCCAGTAATCCCAATAGTCAAGCTGCAATCTTCAGAGGCTTTCTGATAATCTCCTAAATTCAAACGAGCAATGCACCGATTATTGTAAGCCTCAGCATTTTTGGGATCGAGGGCAATTGCCTGAGTACAATCTTCAATGGCTTTATCGTAAGTTGCCAGATTTAAATAAGCGCTGCAACGGTTGGTATAGGCATCAGCTTGGTTGGGGTCTAATACAATTGCTTGGCTGTAATCTTCCATTGCTCCTTTATAATCTGCCAGATTAAACCTGGCTCGACCTCGGCTGTAGTAAACGCTGGCTTGTTTGGGGTTAAGTTCAATTGCTTGGGTAAAATCTGACATTGCGCCTTGTTTATCGCCAGCGGCTGAACGAGCTAAGCCTCGGTTACTGTAAGATTTAGCATCGTTAGGATTGAGGCGAATTGCTTGGGTGTAATCTTCAATCGCAGTTTTGTAATCTCCCAATTCATAATAACCTAAAGCTCGTTGGTAATATGCCTCTGCATCGTTGGGGTTGAGCCGAATTACTTGGGTAAAATCCTGAACGGCGCTACGTCTATCTTCGATATCAGTGTAGGCTAGACCTCTGTTATAGTAAGCTTTAACGTTGTTAGGATCGACTTGAATTGCTTGGGTGTAATCCTGAATTGCTTGTTGGTATGCTCCTAAATCGTAGTGAGTATTGGCCCGTTTGTAATAAGCCTCTGCATCGCGAGAATTGAGTCCTATTGCTTGGGTGTAATCTGCGATCGCACCTGCTTTATCGCCTTGCTTTGCTTTTTGAACGGCGCGTTCGTAAAACTCTTTTGCTCTGGCGGGAGCTTGGCGCTGCCAGAAGTAAATTATAATTGCAGCTAGGATTAAAGCGCCTGCGATACCAGCTAGCACGAAGTAAATATTTTTCTGGGGTTGCTTCTGTACTGGTTGACTCATAGCAGGACTAGCCATTGTTTGGGGTGGAGGAGAAACTGGAGAGGGCGAAATAATCTCTTTGAGGGCAGATAATACTTCGGCGGCAGATTGATAGCGATCGCTAACAGGTAAGATCGTTTTATCGAGGATGTCTGCTAGGGCCCCAGAGCAAGAGATGCAATCGCGATCGAGGATTTTATCAGTACCGACCTCGGATTTTCGCTTTTTCAATTCTTCTACAGACAATCCCATTAGTCCTTGGATCGCAATCATCCCCAGACTATAAATATCAGTGTTAAAGTGCGGGTTGCCTTGGGACTGTTCGTTAGGTATGTAAATAGAAACTTCACTACCCGATCGCCGTCGTTCCCCCTTGGTATCGGTAATTTTCTTCTCTTTCTGGGTAAGGATAACCCTGCTTTCCTCCTCTTCTGTCTGAGGACTCTCCTCTTCCTGCTTGGTAAGGGAGGAAGACAATTTGGCGTGGCGATCGCCATTTGAGTTGGAGGTGACAGAGACAGAGGTTTCGGGTACTGGTACGGAATTAGACAAGGGATTAATTTCTTTGTCTAACCGAAAACCAATTAAAACTAACTTGCCATCAGACTGTCGCCGGATTAAATGGTCGGGTTGAATGTTGCGGTGGATGACCCCGTTCTCGTGTACAAAGGTTAAAATCTCTAACACTTCTTCCAAAACAGCGATCGCTTGTTCTTCCGTCCAAGGTTTACCCGGTGTTAGTTCGCGAGTTAGAGGTTCTCCGACAATCAGTTCTTCAACTAAATATAAATTTTGATTCTCTTCAAAATAAGCTAATAATGACGGGATTTTGTCATTTTTTCCCAGTTTTTCGATGATTTCTGCTTTTCTTTGAAATATGACTTTGATAATTTGGGGCGTTTCCGCAGTCTTACCGGGAATTCGGAGCTCTCTGACGACACATTGGGGATAACCTGGCCGGCGAGTATCCGCCGCCAGATAAGTTTTCCCCAAGCTATTTGAGCCAATGACTTTAATAATGCGGTAACGTCTATCTACAAGTTGGCCAATCATGTCATACCCCCAGCCCTATTAATGCTTGATTGTGGCACAGAATGAGGCTAGCAGGGGCAAAAAGCTAGGGAGTTTTAAGCTTTGGATGGGAAAGGCGGAAAATGGCAGTTGCTCAAATAGGGATGGGCGATCGCGATCGGAAGGAAGAAGGAAGAGGGAAGAAGGAAGAAGGAAGAGGTAAGAAGGCTTTATTCTATCTAGGATAGAAGGAAAATGCAGTAAAATCAATGGTTTCAGCAATTGAAAACCTTCTTTAAGCCTTGGGGTTGCTATCGCTTCACCCTTGCCTGTGCGATCGCTACCCCTGAAGAGCTTGACGAATTTGGCGCGATCGAAGTCAACTAACATAATCACAACCAGGTCTGAAACTCAGATTGAATAAATATTATAACAGTTAACAGGACTCAGTAACGCCGCCATCTTGCTTGGCGGGTGGCCGTACTGCGATCGTGCGTAAGTTCTGGCTAATTAAAAAGTGCTACATTTTTTGTTTTAGTATTAAGTAAATCACCTAATTAAACATCAGATAAGAATGGCTAAAAAGCTGATCGTATAAATATTCTTCCTTCTCTCCTAGATAACTAAATTTTTCTTCCTTCTTCCCTCTTCCTTCTTCCTTCTTCCTTCTCCTTAAAACATTAATTTTTAATCGTTATGTCAATATCTCGCCGCCAATTAATCGCAAATTTTGGACTGGCTGCAATTGCTACTCAGTTACCATCTGCCGCCCAAACTAACTCCTATTTACCATCCCTTATCAAACCGCCTCGCCTCAATATCAACGATACTGTAGGATTGATAAATCCCGCCGCTTTCAGTTACCCTCAAGAAATCGAACCGATTAAGCAAATTTTATCTCAACTAGGATTAAAAGTTAAATTAGGAACGCATATTTTTGATCGTTACGGTTATTTAGGAGGAAAAGATCCCGATCGCGCCGCCGATGTCAATGCCATGTTTGCCGATTCATCAGTCCAGGCAATTCTCACAGTACAAGGTGGATGGGGCTGCAATCGCATTTTACCATTGCTAGACTACCAATTAATCAGAAATCATCCTAAAATTATCATGGGATTCAGCGATATTACTTCTTTGCTATTAGCTATTTATGCCAGAAGCGGGGTTGTTACTTTTCATGGCCCCGTAGGCATATCAACTTGGAGCCAATTTACAGTAGATTCCCTCAAGCAAGTTTTATTCAATCCCCAAACAATTACCTTGCAAAACTCTAGTCAAATTAGAGTACAAACTATTACTCCAGGTAAAAACCAAGGTAAATTAGTCGGCGGTAATTTATCAGTATTAGCTGCAATGGTAGGTTCTGATTACCTGCCAGATTGGAAAAATAGCATCTTATTTGTCGAGGAAGTTGGAGAAGAAGTTTATCGCATAGACCGGATGCTAACACAACTGAAGCTAGCAGGAATTTTGAATGTAATTTCTGGTTTTATTTTCGGTCAGTGTAACAAGTGTGAACCAGAACAACCCCAGGAATCATTAACCTTAGAACAAGTTTTATTTGAACACATCCGTCCCTTGAATATTCCTGCGTGGTATGGTTCAATGATTGGTCATATTCGCGATATATTTACTCTACCTATCGGCACAGAAGTTGAAATAGATGCCGTTGCTGGTACTATTAAATTGTTAGAACCTGCCGTAACTTAATAGCAAACTATATTCACATAATCTCAAGTTGTAGGGTGGGCGCTCGCTGCCAAAATCTTGTCAGGAGTAGCTATTATAGTTTCTGCGAGCGCCCACCTTACGTTTATTTATGCCCACCTACTTATATTCAAATAATCCCAATTTTGAAAAGTCATGTAACAATAACAAGAGTAGGTTGGGTAAAAGGAAGTAAAACCCAGTCTCAGGAATATCATATTTAGGAATTCAATCACCATGAACCCCAAAAATTATCAACAACTTGTTAAACCTTTATTAATAATTATCTTTGCAACTATCTGTTTGGTTTTTCTCAATCCAGGGCAATTAATAGGCGAAAAAAACACAACCATTTATCAGTACCAAAAATTTCATAACCCTGACGGAATTGGCAAATTTTATATGGGTCGAGAAATTGCCCAAGTCATGGGACATCAGGGAGCTAGTTGGTTGGAGCGTCCATCTCGTGGAATGGAAGAAAGACCTAGTAGATTAGTCAAAGCTTTAGAGTTAAAGCCGACAGATATTATAGCGGATATTGGAGCTGGTACTGGTTATTTTAGTTTTCGTATGGCTCCCTTAGTTCCCGAAGGAAAAGTGCTGGCTACCGATATTCAACCAGAAATGATTGATATTATCGAAGATTTAAAAAAAGAGCGAAATATTACCAACATCGAGACGATTTTAACTACCGTAGCTGACCCTAAATTACCGGAAGAAAGTGTAGACTTAGCCCTGATGGTCGATGCTTATCACGAATTTGAATATCCTAGAGAAATGATGTTAGGAATTGTCAAAGGTCTTAAACCAGGAGGTCGTGCGGTTTTAGTTGAATACCGGGGTGAAAATCCGCTCGTTATGATTAAAGGATTACACAAAATGACTCAAAGGCAAGTTAAAAAAGAAATGGCGGCGGTGGGTTTAGTTTGGAAGGAAACAAAGGATTTATTGCCTCAGCAGCATTTGATGGTATTTGAGAAAGTAAAATAGAACTTATACCAAATCCGGTTAAATACTGTCATTGCGAGCGAAGCGAAGCAATCGCCTAGTCTCTGCGATTGCTTCGCTTCGCTCGCAATGACGATAAAGGGGCTAGTAAACCTGGATTTGGTATTTACCCACTCTTTACGGAATCTCGATTGTCATAAGTTCCGTATCGGGTCAAAAGAGCAAATTCGCTGCTGCTTCAATCCGCGCTATAGGTGCTACAGAACGGGGTAACATTGGCAAGCGAATAATAGTTTGCTCAGGCAATAAATCCCCATCAATATCTACTCCAGGTTGGTAGCAATTATGTACCGCATAGCGCTGCTGTACGCCCATAGTTTTAAGAGATTCTGCTAATCTGACTTGTTCAGCAACAATTGCAGCTTGAGCCTGAAAAACTCCGATAAATTCAGTATGAGATGGATCTTTTAACTTCTTTTGCGATTGTACTACTTGCTGCCGCAATTTCCGCAATCTTCCCATCAAATCTACTCTGCCCAAAACATTTTGATACTTCATCCACAGTTTAAAAATCCAAGCTAGCCAGTCTCCTAAAGCTGTTGGCATTTCTAAGAAACGGAGCAAATGACCAGTCGGTGCAGTATCTAAAATAATTAAATCCTCTTGTTTACTATCTAATAAATTCATCACAGCCACAAGAGATAACATCTCATCAATTCCTGGTAATGCTTGAGCCACAATTTGCCGCCAAGCTTCAGGACTATAAGCCATTTTTACGGCATCCGCTTCGCTACTTTCGCCGCTAATCATTTCTGCTAATTCCCACAGATAATCTTCGCGAAATTGGTCGAGTACGATTTCAGCATCAATTTCTTGGGCGCTCAAATTATCGCTTAGCTGTTGTGGTTCGTGTGTCAATTGTTGCCCAAAAGCATCTCCTAAAGAATGGGCGGGATCGATAGAAATTATCCGAATCTTTTTGTCTGGATAGCGATTTGCCATCGCCCATCCCATCGCGGCGGCAACTGTTGTTTTACCAACTCCGCCTTTACCACCTACTAGGATTAATTGCCGCTCTTCGGCGATAAAATCGCTGAAACTGGGAGGGATTTTTGTCGGCCATTCGATAATTGGTGGAGGGGCTAATTCTACTGTTTCAATTTTTTCTATTTGAGCTATCAAATGGTCTAATGCTTCTGCACCAAGGGGTTCTGAGTTTTGTTGCGGTACGGTAAAAATATGATGATTGCCGGGCAGTTGTAGGAATTTTTGTAATAATTGCTGTTGTTCGCTGTAGCGATCGGCATTTGTATCAGTATTTGTGATAATATGGTTGACAAATAACCCGCCGCAGGGAATTTCTAGTTTGTGCAAACTATCTAGAAAGCGTTGTGTTTCTAGGAGGCTCATGGGTTCTGCGATCGCGACTACATTACAAGCACTGAAATCAGTATCCTCAAGTAGGTTTCTACCTTCGGCTAGTTCCGATTTCATGTCTGTTAAAAAGCGATCCGCTTCATCAGTGGTGTAGCGCCCTGCTAAAGTTTCGCTGACTACGCGATGTTTCTGTTGAAATAATTCGAGGGAAGCTAACATGACATCGAGAAAGTCTTTGAGGCCGAAGAGATTTACAGTGTGCCCGGAGGGAGCCATATCTACTACTACACGATCGGCGGCTTTTTCTGTTAGCAACTTTTGAATTTCTAGAAACCCCATAAGTTCGTCTAAACCGGGCCAACTCAAGTCCCAAACGGGGGTTAAGTCTCCTCCTTCTACAAAGCTTCCGCGCTCTACTAATAGTTCTAAAACTTCTCCGTATTTGGCTTTAAATTCCTGCAATATTTTCTGAGAGTCGAGGGCTCGCACGCTTAAGTTAGGCAAATCTGCGATCGCTTTGGGTGCGTCTTCAACTTCCATCTGCAACACATCCCCCAAGGAATGGGCGGGATCTGTGGATATTAATAGGATGTTTTCGTGGGGAAATAGCTTGGCCCAGCGACGCGCAAACCCGCAGGAAAGGGTTGTTTTCCCTACTCCGCCTTTACCGCTGAACATTGCTAGGTGGAGTGAGTCGTACTGGTTCATATTCTTGGATGGTTTAGCCAAACTTTAAATTATATAGCAACCGCTTTCGGCGGTTAGGGGCTAGGGGCTAGGGGCTAGGGGCTAGGGAAAGAAGGGAAAGAAGGGGTTAGGGGCTAGGGAAAGAAGGGAAAGAGAATAAAAGTAAGAGCTTCGGTGCGATCGCTCAGCCGAACGATTCCATAAATTTAGAATGCCCTAATGGTCTTGGCGGTTGCTATACCTAGTATTTTAACTTCAAGTATAGAAGTTATGCACTGTTTACGTAACGCCGCCGTCCCAGGGGTATCTTTACCGCCTAGAGGGTGGCGTTATAAACAGTTTGGCATAAGTTCTAAAATGCTTAAAAGCCTTATCTAGCAAGGCTTATGGCTTTTATATTTTGGACAATATCCGCTAACGGTGATTACGATCATCTACTTAGCTGAGCCAAATCACAAAACATATCTTAACAATCCGTTACATTAATTTACATAAGGACACAAACAACAAAGGAAAAAGACATGAACGCACGTAACTACATCGACGACCAAGGACTTCTCAACAACTTCGCGATCGAGCCCAAGATGTATGTAGATGAGAGCGTTAGCACTGGTTTTACCCCTTACGCCGAGAAGATGAACGGACGGTTTGCGATGATCGGCTTTGTCTCGCTGCTAGCGATCGAAGTT
Organism: Kamptonema sp. PCC 6506; assembly: GCF_000180455.1. Classification (NCBI taxonomy): domain Bacteria; kingdom Bacillati; phylum Cyanobacteriota; class Cyanophyceae; order Oscillatoriales; family Microcoleaceae; genus Kamptonema; species Kamptonema sp. PCC 6506. The sequence continues at coordinate 43,151 of NZ_CACA01000374.1, read as the reverse complement.
TTGACCGGACACGGCTTTCTGGGTTTTCTGAAGGATGTTTTAGGCTAAAAAGCTTGTATCGACTGTAAATCCATCAATTCTTGCAAAATCTTAGGAGAATAAGAAATGAAAACTGATTTTGACTATGGCGATCGCGATTTATTTGGCCCCGTTGTTTTCCGACCCGATTTCAATAGCTTTAAGGCAATTAACGCCAATCAAGCTTGGTCGCTATTCTTCACCGCCAGCCGGGAAGACAAAGCCTTGGGATTTAATGCAGAAACAGGTCGATTCTTTACTTACAGCTTAATCGCAACCGTTGTCACAGGCGTGATTTGGGCTTCCATTTTCCGCTCCTTCTAAGGACAACATTATAGAATGAATTTACTTGTTGCGATCGCCTTCGACTTATGTCGAGGGCTTGTTTTTTATTTATCCATGTCCTTACGTAACGCCGCCGTCCCGGCGGTATTCTTGATAAGTAGGTGGACATAAATAAACGCTATAAATTGTAATGTGGGCGCTCGCCGCAACCATCTTCTTCTATGAGTTACAGATTTTTTGCGGCGATCGCCCACCCTACCTTTAATTATGTCCACGTACTTAATAAACAGAAACGCGGCACAAAGTATTTGCATAAAAAAACTGGTTTCTGGTCTATGAGTGTAAGCTCTATCTTTAATAACTTACATAACCTCACTCTCTACACGATAAAGATACCGCCAGGATGGCGGCGTTACGGAATATTTATGCTAGTCATAACAACATACCCGCAATACAAGCCGTCATAAAATTAGCGATCGCCCCCGCAATCATCGCCCTCACACCCCACCTCGCCAAATCCTTCTGCCTTTCCGGTGCCAACCCCCCAATCCCCCCAATCGTAATCCCAATCGAACCAATATTAGCAAACCCACAAATCGCATAAGTAGCAATTACAATCGCCCTTTCTGAAATCGCCTTACTATCCATCAACTGCTTCAAATCCAGATAAGCAATAAAATCATTTAAAATCGTTTTCTTCCCCAACAAAATCCCCACTTGCCCACAATCAGCCCAAGGTACACCCATCAACCAAGCCACCGGAAACATCACAAAAGACAGCAACCATTCTAAAGATAATAAGGGCAAACCTACCATCGTTCCTACCCAATGCAGCAGCCCATTTGCAGTTGCCAATAATCCCAAAAAAGCAATCAGCATCACTCCCACACTAAACGCCAACTTTCCCCCCTGAAAAGCCCCATCCGTCGCCGCCTCGATCGCATTAGTATAATTAGTTTTCATTTCCACATCCATCTTGCCAGCCGTTAGAGGTTCCTCCATTTCCGGGTAAAACAACTTAGAAATTGCCATCGAAGCTGGCGCAGACATCACCGAAGCTGCTAACAAATGACTCGCAGGAACTCCAAAGGAAAGATATGCCCCCATCACTCCCCCGGCAATCGTGCCAAAACCCACAGTCATCACTGAATGTAACTCTGAAACTGTCATTTTTCCCACATAAGGCTTAATTAATAACGCCGCTTCCGTTGGGCCTAAAAATACATTTCCAGCACAGGAAAGTGACTCTGCCCCCGATATTTTCATGGTTTTTAACATCACCCAAGCCATCCCCCGTACCAACTGCTGTAAAATATTATAATGATACAAAACACTAACAAAAGAAGAGAAAAAGATGATGGTTGGTAAAATCTTAAAAGCGACAAATTGTTCTTGAAACTTTTCTCCGAAAACAAACTTAGCCCCAGCATCGGAAAAGTTTAGTAACTGCTGCATCACATCGCCAAGAAACTGAAATAGTATAAAACCCGGCTGAGTTCTAATAATCAACACCGCTAAAATTAACTGTAAAGCAATCCCCCACAAAACAGGTGTCCAGCGTACAGCACGCCGATTTACAGAAAAGGCGTAGGACAAACCCACGAAAACAGCCAGCCCCAAGACGGAAATTAGTCTTTCCATTAAGCAATTTTAGAATTTAAAATTAAGATTGTTAGATTTTAAGCGCTTGTTGGTTACAATGGAGAGAAATCATAAAACTCCTAAAGCTGCAAGCACCAGATTATGCCTCTACCTATAGTTGCTATTATTGGACGGCCAAATGTCGGTAAATCCACAATTGTTAACCGTTTCGCGGAGAGTCAAGATTCAATTGTCCACGACCAACCGGGGATGACGCGCGATCGCACTTACAAAAATGCTTACTGGGGCGATCGCGAATTTCAAGTCGTAGACACTGGTGGCTTAGTTTTTGACGATAACACCGAATTTTTACCTTTAATCCGCGAACAAGCAATGGCCGCCTTGGCTGAAGCCAGCGCCGCTATTTTCGTTGTAGACGGACAAATCGGACTGACTGGGGGCGACGAAGCGATCGCAGAATGGCTGCGTCAACAACGAGTTCCCGTCCTCCTAGCAGTCAACAAATGCGAATCGGAAACCGAAGGCCTCACTCAAGCTGCCCAATTTTGGGAATTAGGCTTAGGCGAACCCTTCCCCATTTCTGGCATTCATGGTAACGGTACTGGCGAATTACTCGATGAATTAATTAGCCATTTACCAGCAGTAGGAGAATTGCCAGAAATTGAGGAAACAAAAGTTGCCATTGTTGGTCGTCCCAATGTTGGGAAATCTAGTTTATTAAATGCCTTTCTTGGCGAAACTCGCGCCATAGTTAGCCCGATTTCCGGTACTACTCGCGATGCCATTGATACCGTAGTGGAACGCAACGGTACAACTTATCGCCTAATAGATACAGCCGGGATTCGTAAAAAGAAAAACGTCGAATACGGCCCCGAATTTTTCGGCATCAACCGCGCCTTTAAAGCCATCCGTCGCGCCGATGTTGTATTATTAGTAATTGATGCCGTTGATGGCGTTACCGACCAAGACCAAAAACTTGCAGACCGGATTAGTGAAGAAGGTAGAGCCTGCGTAATTGTAGTCAACAAATGGGATGCGATCGAAAAAGATTCTACCACGATTTACGATTACGAAAAGGAAGTAAAAACTCGCCTTTATTTTGTCGATTGGGCAGAAATGATATTCGTCAGCGCTACCACAGGTCAAAGAGTTGAAAAAATCTTAGAATTAGTGGATACAGCCGCCACAGCACACCAGCGCCGCGTTACGACTGCGGTAATTAATGAAGTGATAGAAGAAGCAACTAGCTGGCACTCTCCCCCCGTTACCCGCCAAGGACGGCAAGGTAAGATTTATTACGGTACGCAAGTTAGAGCTCAACCACCCACGATCGCCTTGTTTGTCAACGATCCCCTGCGGTTTAACGAGAATTACCGCCGCTACATCGAAACCCAATTTCGCAAACAATTAGGTTTTATTGGGACACCAATGCGGTTAGTTTGGCGAGGTAAAAAACCGCGCGATCTAGAAAAAAGTCGGACAAATAGAGCCATTCGCGTCAAATGATCGAGAGCTAAACATTTTAGCAGATATAGCAATCCTAGAAGACTCAACAAACCGGGTTTACCATCCAGATTTTGCGGAGAAAATCCTGATTCTTCTTTCAGAAACCCGGTTTCTGCGTTAAGACTTACGCAGTCTTGACGTGAAATATAAGGTTGGAGATTCAGGAATTACGCACTATAACCGTATAGCAAGGTTAAGGGAAAAGCTTCGGAAATCTCGCAATGACAGAAAATCGTAGTATATGCGTAAGTCCTGCTATATCTATAACAATATTCTCGGCGGTTAGAACCTTCTAAATTCCTCAAACCCTTCATCCTATCTAATCCCTTCTTCCCTTCTTCCCCCTAGCCCCTAGCCCCTAGCCCCTAGCCCCTAGTTATATGGATTTACTGCGATCGCTACCTTTAGGACTCTACTTAGAACAGCCCGTAACCTGGCTGCATCATCTAGACTCCAGGGTAAAATTAGCTTGGTTAATGACATTCCTAATTGCACCCGTTCTAGCTAATCCCTTTTGGCGTTTGATGCTAGTAGGATTGCTAATCGTGGTGACAATCGCAGCCTCAATTCCCCTGCGGGTGTGGAAACAGCAAATGGGGTTTCTGTTGACATTCAGCTTCTTTGTATTTGCACTAAGCGCGATCGCCCCCGACGGACTCCCTACCAATCATCAACCCCGTCTCCCCGCCGACGAACTCACCTTTGCTCAACAGCCAGCAATCCTCTCTCCAGCGCCATCAAAACCCTGGTATAATCCCTTTGGTTTTGGCTCTAAACCCACTCCCCAAGCCTCACCCGTAGCGCCTACCTTAACATCGTTACCACAGCCCACAGACTACACTTATATCCTGTTCAACTCAGGGCCGATCAAAATTAGCAGGCGTTCTCTAGAATTAGGAATTCGGATCAGCACCCTATTTTTTACCATAGTTTACAGCACCAACCTATATCTTTTAACCACCGCCAGCGAAGAAATCACCGCCGCGCTCGAAAACTTAATGCAACCCTTACGACGGTTGCGGTTGCCCGTCACCGAAATCGCCCTAACATTAACTTTATCCTTGCGATTTCTGCCCCTAGTTCTAGAAGAAATACAAAACTTAGTGCGATCGGTGAGCACCAGAGCGATTAACTGGAAAAAACTTGGTTTTCGCCGCGCGGCCCAAGTTTGGTTAATGGTAGCTGAAAGACTCCTAGAAAACTTACTGCTACGAGCCACCCAAATCGCCAGCGCCATGAAAGTACGCGGCTTCACCAGTCCCGACAAACATCGTGTAGAGTGGCATCAGTTGCGCTTCAAACTTCGCGACTGGTTAGCTCTTGGCTTTCTGGGCCTCCTCTGGGGCGCTCGCCTGTTGTGGGGTTGGCAAACTTGAGGATATTTTATTCTCGGATTTTTTACACAAAAATTCCGTAACGCCGCCCTCTGGGCGGTGACTTTACCGCCCAGAGGGCGGCGTTACGTAAAATGGGTATCAGTTCTAGGTAGCGATCGCCACAGAAAACAGCCCCTAGCATAGAGTTATGGAAGTCCTGTTAATTTAAAATCTTATTAGGAACAACGCAAGGTAGAATTAATCCTGTCTTGTACAACCGACGAGCGGTCTTCAGGGCTACCAAAGAAACTATTGCTAAGGTACTAACAACAGGTTGGCGCGGAATACGCTATATAAATGTAGATATTCACGCTTTTCTAGCGGCGCATATCAAAATGGTATTCACGCAGCAGCAACCTCTAGCTTGAGAGTTGAGAAAATTGCAGCCAGCAGTTACACCTCAGCCGCGATCGCTCTTTGCACCAGCCATAAACAACCGCTATCGACACAAACACTTGAAACCCTTGCTATTATCTGCTGACTTTGAGGCTGAATGAGTATCGAAACTTACCTGAATCACCCAAATTTTGGCCTCCTCTTCAGGGTATGCCAGGTTGAAGACAGCCAGGAATTATTTACTACCCTATACGCCCAGCGCCTATTTTTCTTGGTAACAAACGGCCCAACCGGTCTGAGATTTGAACCAATCAGCCGCTCTGACGCTCGCCTCATGGTAGAAATTCGCTTGCGTACCCTCCGCCGCAGCGGAAAATCTCAGGATTACGAACAGTTACAGCTAATACATCAGCGTACATTTCAGTAATGGCTAATTGCTAATTGCTAATGGCTAATTGCTAATTGCTAATTCAGGACTTACGCATTTTGCTATGATTTTCTGTCATTGTGTTGGCGTAGCCTGCGCGTAGCGCGTGAGGTTGTGAAGCAATCTCAAGCCCTAGATTACGTCGAGACTAAGTAAATCCTGTAATTGCTAATTCTCCCCCCGCTCCCCCATCTCCCCCATCCTCCCCATCCCTCCCCGCTCCCCATCTCCCCCCGCTCCCCCATTTCTGGCAGTTACAGAAACCACTACCTCGCCTTTTGCTGTGAATTTCACGGCGTTGCTGAGCAAATTAACTAAGATTTGGCGTAGTCGGCTGATGTCTCCCACGATGGTGCTGGGAACGTCGCCGTCAATGATGTAGGCTAGGTCTAAACCTTTTTCAGCGGCTTTGGGAGCAAGTAAATCAAGCGAGGCCTCGATGCAGTCGCGAAGGTCAAAGGGTTGCTCTTCTAATTCCAACTTACCGGCTTCAATTTTGGAGAAGTCGAGAATATCGTTAATCAGTGCCAGTAATGCGTCGCCACTGGTGCGTACTGTTTCGACAAAATCGCGCTGTTCGGGTGTGAGTGGCGTGTCTAGTAGTAAGCTGGTCATGCCGATGACGGCGTTCATGGGGGTACGGATTTCGTGGCTCATATTGGCTAAGAATTCGCTCTTAGCGCGAGTTGCGGCTTCTGCGGCATCTCTGGCTTCTTGGAGTGAGGCGATTAATTCGCTGCGCTGTTGTTCGGCTTGTTTGCGATCGGTGATGTCAGTGGCGGAACCTACCATTCTTAATGGGTTTCCGGCTTCGTCCCAGGTAGCGCGACCTCGGTGTAGAATCCATTTATAATTACCGTTTTTGCACTGTATGCGGTGTTCTGTGATGTAAAAGGATGTTTTTTTGGCAAAGTGGTCGGCGATCGCGCTCCGAACTGCATCAATATCATCAGGATGGACGCGGTTTGACCATTCATCTAAGTTGTTAGCGATCGCACCGTCGGGATCTTCTAATATCTCATTCCAGCGCGGGGAGTAAAATACTTCACCAGTTTTTATCTCCCAATCCCAAATACCATCATTACTACCTTTAAGTGCTAATTGCCAACGTTCTTCGCTTGCTTGCAAAGCAGCTTCGGCTTGTTTGCGATCGCTAATATCTTCAATTACGGCCATATTGTATTGTGGCGTACCATCGGGCGATCGCAATAGTGACACAGTTAGATTCGCCCAGACACAACTCCCATCTTTGCGAATGTAACGCTTTTCCAGCGAAAAATAGGGGATTTCGCCTGCGATTAACTGTCGCATATAATCATTGTCAAGATGGAGGTCATCTGGGTGGGTAATTTCCAGGTAACTCTTCGTTATCATTTCTTCATGGGGATACCCCAAAATATCGCAATATTTTTGATTAACCAGCAGCATTTCACCGTCTAAACCTCCATGAGCGATGCCAACTGCTGCTTGTTCAAAGGTAACGCGAAATTGTTGTTCGCGTTCGTATAAAGCTACTTTGGCATAGTGGCGATCGGTAATATCATCTGCAACCCCCACAATGCGGTAGACTTCTCCCAAGGAATTTCTAATCGGAAAAGCGCGATCGTGAATCCAGCGTACTGACCCATCCCGCCTGATAATCCGGTATTCTCGATCGTATTCACCCTGAATCTGTGTTTCTACTGCGCCGATAGCGCGATCGCGATCTTCTGGATGAATAAACTCAAAAAACAATTGCGGATTTTCATAAACTTCTAAACAAGTAATTCCCCAAATTTGCTCGAAAGCGGGACTAACGTAGAGAAACTGATTTTTCTGGGGATCGGTCATCCAAAAGACTTGATCGATAGTTTCTGCCATTTGCCGAAACCGTTCTCTTTCTTCAGTAATGACATCCTGAACTTGTTTACTATCAGTAATATCTCGCGCGATCGCATAAATCAATCCTTCTTCTCTAAAAGGTGTAGAATTCCACGAAAGCCACTTGTATGAACCATCTTTACAGCGGTAGCGGTTCTCAAAGCGTGCATTCACAATCCCATTCATTAATTTTTCTACTTCTACAAGGGTGCTAGTTCTATCTTCAGGGTGAACTAATTCAATAAAAGGCGTTTTTAGTAATTCTTCTATGCTGTATCCCAGAGCTTTTTCAAAAGCTGAATTCACTCGTTTGAAATAACCATCTCTCCCAGCGATGCAAAGTAAATCAATATCGATAGTAAAAAAGCGATCCCGTTCTAACTCTGCTTGCTTACGCTCTGTAATATTGCGGATAATGATTAAAACTTCTGCTTCATTAGTCGCTAAAATCCGTGATTCAAAATTGTACTTTTTACTATTAAGTATCAGTTCATATTCACAATTTTGTTCCTGACTTGTGCTAATTGCTTGCTGTATTGATGCCATTACCATAGTAGCTAGTGCCGATGGTAATACTGCCTCAACTTTCTTGCCAATTAACTCTTGTCTCGGCAACAGCAAATCTTCATCTTTTCCTGATTTGACATCTAAATAAGTACCATCGGCACTCACCATAAATATTAAATCTGGGAGTGCATTTAAAATTAATAAATTGTGTTCTTCACTTTTTCTCTGTGCCTCTTTAGCAGTTAAATAATCTTCAGATCCTAAAAGTTTCAGCAAATTTGATTGTTCGATCGCACCTACCAAAAAACCTGCATCATCTAGTATTGGCAAATGAAAAATCTGATGGCTAGCCATCAAGTTTAGTACCGCAAAAATATCGGGTAATTCCGATTCTTTAATAGTAACTAGAGTTCGATCGATTGCACTTGCCAGAGTAGATTCTACTAATCCAGCCGCCGCTATTCGCACGACATCCCGTTCCGTGAATATTCCTAGTAATTTCCAATCCTCTCCTACTGGTTCTACGACTAACACACAACTAGCCTGAGTTTGAGCCATCATCGCGATCGCCATTTGAGTTGGCGTGGAAGGCGACGCAGTTAAGGGATGGCGATCGATAGCCTGAATTGCAGAATAAGTCAACATGATAGACCTTAGCCAAAGGAACAAGAAACAAGGAACAAGGAGAAATTCTCTTGCTCTCCTCTTCTACTCTTCTTTGAACGTAAATGTAGGAAAAGTTGCACCCCTTTGGTGTACTTTAAAAAAAATTAAAAATTAAAAATGGCATCAGAAGGCGCTATTTTTAATTTTTAATTTAAGATTACCAATTGTAGATGACAGTAAAAATGGTAATCCCTGATTATAGAGTTTTTCAGTTAAATCAAGACATATCCTGTTAATTGCTAATTCCTAATTGAATAATAATTGAGAAATCAAGAATCAGAATAGGGAGAACAGAGATAAATCTCCCATCCTCCCCCATCTCCCCCATCCTCCCCATCTCCCCATCTCCCCTATCTCCCCATCTCCCTCATCCTCCCCATTCCCCCCCATCTCCCATTCCCCTCGATCATGTCGTATGGCAAGCGATCGCCTGACTATCCAACAGCAAACCATACTCCAAACCCTCAACTACTGCCAGATAGGAAGCATCAAGGATATTCGTGGACACCCCTACAGTCATCCAGCGAGTTTGACCATTGCTAGACTCGACTAAAACACGGGTTTTAGCAGATGTACCTGCACCGCCATCAAGAATCCGGACTTTATAATCTGCGAGGTGAAATTGTGCGATCGCAGGGTAAAAATTCGTCAGCGCCTTACGCAAAGCCGCATCTAAAGCCGAAACGGGGCCATTTCCCTCAGCCGCCGCCAAAATATCTTCACCCTTAACAGCAACTTTAACTGTAGCCAAGGAATTGACAACATCTCCCACCCCCTTATCGCAGTGAACTTGAAAGCCTTTAATTTCAAATAAGTGGGGCCGCTTTCCCAAAGCTTGGCGCATTAGCAACTCAAAAGAAGCCTCAGCACTCTCAAACTGATAACCCTGATTTTCTAACTCTTTCAAACGGTCTAAAATTTGGCGACAAGCGGGATTTTTGCGGTCTAGTTCAATCCCAAAACTGCGAGCTTTAGCTAAAACATTACTTAAACCCGCCTGATCGGAAATCACGATCCGTCGCAAATTACCTACTTGTTCTGGCTGAATATGCTCATAAGTTAGAGGGTTACGTTCAACAGCAGAAACATGAATTCCACCTTTATGTGCAAAGGCAGAAAGACCTACAAAAGGTGCGTGATCGTCAGGAGCAAGATTGACAATTTCACTAATCCAACGGCTAGCTTGAGTTAGTTTTTTCAGTTGCTCATTTTGAATACAAGAATAACCCATTTTTAGCTGAAAATTAGGAATTAACGAGCAGAGATTAGCATTCCCGCAGCGTTCCCCGTAACCGTTAATAGTTCCCTGCACCATCCGCGCTCCCGATCTCACAGCCGCTAAAGCATTAGCAACAGCAACTCCTGAGTCATTGTGAGTGTGAATTCCTAATTGGATTTTGCCTTGATGAAAATCTTCTTCAATCCCTAGTTCCGGGAAAGCCTTGACAACATTCTCCACAACAGAGCTAACTTCATCGGGTAAAGTACCGCCATTGGTATCGCAGAGTACGAGCCATTCAGCCCCAGCCAAAGCCGCTGCTCGTAAGGTTTTAAGAGCATAATTAGGATTATGTTTATAGCCATCAAACCAGTGTTCGGCATCGTAAATAACGCGACGACCTTGAGAGCGAAGGAACTCGATGGAGTCCTGAATCATCGCCAAATTTTCTTCTAAAGTAGTTTTTAGACCTTCAGTAACGTGAAGATCCCAAGATTTTCCAAAAATCGTTACCCAGCGCGTACCTGCGGATAGAATTGGCTGGAATAATTCATCTTCAGAGGCCTTTGTTCCGGGTCTTCTAGTAGAGCAAAATGCAACCACTTCTGCTTGAGTCAGGGGTTGTTCTTTGAGCCGCCAGAAAAATTGTACATCTTTAGGATTTGCCCCCGGCCATCCACCTTCAATGAAGGGAATTCCTAAAGCGTCTAACTGATGAGCAATTCGCAGTTTATCTTCAAGAGAAAGAGATAAGCCTTCTCGCTGAGCCCCATCTCGCAGAGTAGTATCGTATATCCACAGTTTGTTAGAAGTATTTTGTGTCATTGGGTAGTTGTTAGTTGTTAGTTGTTAGTTGTTAGTTGTTGGTTGTTAACTGTTAACTGAGATCAGAAACCGGGTTTCTTCTTATATCTCTAGTTTTCAAATCTTGATTTTTCATAAAAACCCGGTTTCTTTGCGTAAGTCCTATAGCCATTAGCAATTAGCCACTAGCCATTAGCCATTAGCCATTAGCCATTAGCCATTAGCTATTAGCCATATTTTAAATAACTGTAACAAAATGTAGGAAAATTAACATATAGGTCTATTTTGGTGAATCTGTATGGTAACAGTACGAGCTCAAGGGAAAACGATAGAGTGCGATCGCGGAGCTAATCTGCGTCAGGTGTTACTGAAAAATGACATCGCCGTCTACAATGGCAAGGCTGCGATCGTCAACTGTCACGGACTGGGTACCTGCGGTACTTGCGCCGTCGAGGTAGAGGGAGAAGTTTCCGAACCCTCTTGGCGCGAAAAAACCAGGCTCTCACTCCCTCCTCATTCTCCCACGTCTAATCGCCGCTTATCCTGCCAAACTCAAGTTTTAGGTGACATTAAGGTGACAAAATATGACGGCTTATGGGGCCAAGGTTCTGGCACCGTGTGGACAGCCCAAGGATAGACTTATCTCTTAGGGAGATCCGACAAGGTGTGTAGCTCAGCAAAAAATCTCTTGAAATTTACTGGACTTACGCTCATGGGATCAGAAACCGGGTTGCGACTTCGCTCAACCAAGAGTTTTTCACGAAAATACTTCGTTAGAACATCCCAGATTCGATCGAAAATCTAGTTTTTTTGGTCGGAGTGCGTAAGTCCTCTTTACCCTTGGCTGCATCATTTTACATAGATTATCATAACTTTTTTGAGGAAATTTTGGGCGAAATACTTACTGACATTCTAATTATTGGTGGTGGCATAATTGGTCTCTCGCTAGCCATAGAATTAAAATTGCGAGGGGCTCAAGTCACTATTCTCAGCAGCGAATCACACCAAGCGGCTGCAACTGCTGCTGCTGGAATGCTAGCACCGCAAGCTGAAAATATCCCCCCAAGTCCAATGCTGGATTTGTGTTTGCAAAGTCGGGCATTATACCCAGAATGGATTGGTAAACTAGAAACAATTACTGGGTTAACAACTGGATACTGGCCTTGTGGAATTTTATCACCAGTTTATGAACAACCGGAAGTAACTTACAACAAACAGTTAACACTTAACAGTCAATGGTTAGACAAAGATGCAATTCATCAACACCAACCTGGATTAAGCAATGAAATAATTGGGGGTTGGTGGTATCCTAATGATGCTCAAGTCGATAACCGTGCTTTATTTCAGACACTCCAGATAGCAGCCAAGAAATTAAAAATTGACATTTCCCAAGAAAGGGTAGAAGAAATAATTCGCAGTGGCACTAAAGTTTTAGGAGTTAAAACATCCAGCGGAGAATTACAAGCTAATCATTATATTTTAGCAACAGGTGCTTGGTCAAATCAGTTATTACCTGTACCTGTTTATCCTAAAAAGGGACAAATGCTTTCAGTATGTCCCCCACCAGAAACTCCTCCTATCATTCAGCAGCTTCAGATGGTTTTATTTGGTGATGAAAGTTACATTGTTCCGCGTAAAGATGGTCAAATTATCATTGGAGCAACTAGCGAAAACGTAAATTTCACTCCTGGTAATACACCTTGGGGAATCCAAGCTTTACTAAGCAGAGCTATCCGGCTTTATCCTGAATTACAACACTATCTAATTCAAGAGTTTTGGTGGGGATTTCGCCCTGCAACACCTGATGAATTGCCGATTCTTGGTTATAGTGCTTGGGATAATCTAACATTAGCAACTGGCCATTACCGCAACGGTATATTATTGGCTCCAGTAACTGCTATAATGATTGCAGATTGGATTGAGCAGCACAAATCAGATCCGCTACTCAGTCATTTTCACTATTCACGATTTGCTGACAGTGGTGCGCCTCATCATTAAATAGGGCTAAAGCTAATATTGCTTGTAACGCCGCCCTCTGGGCGGTCAAGAAACCGCCCAGAGGGCGGCGTTACAGAAGAAATGCTGTAAGCCCTAATCAAAATTAACTGTAGTAAAACTTACAACCCTCATGGCACATTTTCCAATCATAGAGTACGACCAACTTACCGATCCAAAAGCTAAGGCAGTTTACGAAGAAATATTGGCAGAATTAGGATTCGGAATTATTCCTAACCTCTTCAAGTCTATGGCAATCAACCCTGATATCTTAGAAGCAAATTGGAAAAAGTTCCGGGCGACAATCTTGGAAGGAGACTTACCCCGGACGCTTAAAGAAATGGTAGGTGTTGCTATTTCCCAAGCCAATAATAGTCAATACGCCCTCAAAGTACACCTGCACGGACTATCAGCTTTAGGAATGAGCGAAGAAATCCTGCGAACCCTGGTTTCTGACTTTGCTAATTGCCCTTTACCCAAACGCGATAAAGCCTTAATTAGCTTTGGTTTGCAAGCTGCTACTAAACCCCAGGAAATGACAGAAGCTGATTACCAAAACTTACGGGATTTAGGGCTAGATGATGCCGAAATCTTTGAGATTATTGCCACAGCAGATCTATTTAGCTTTGTCAACCGATATACTGATGCCATTGCCCTAGAAATAGATGCTTTATAATCTATATCTTATACCCTTATTATGGGTGAGCGGCTAGAAGATCAAGACAGAGAAGAACTTCTGCTAACAGCCCGCCGCCTGTTAGCAGAAGCTCAAGCGCTTTCGATCCGTATTTCCGCAGTTAATGAAATTGCTACTGCCATTAATCGTACTCTCGATATAGGTCAGATTTTGCGAGTAGTAGGCAAGCAAGCCAAATGGTTGCTAGACTTTGAACACTGTAGTGTTTGCCTACAGAGCACTCATAGTTGTACCACTTTATTTGGTAAGCCTATAAATGTAGATATTACTGAACTCCCAGAAGGTGGCCCGATCAAAAAAGCTTTTAAAACAGGTCAATCTCAATTAATTCAGGAAAAATGTCTTACTTCTATTTTATCTGACTATGCTTCCCAAATTATCATTCCTTTAGAAAGTGAAGGTAAGGTTTTAGGAACCATTAACTTTGCTACAACTACTCCACGAGCTTATACTCAAGAAGATTTACGAATTGGCTATCTTTTAGCGTTACAACTATCATCAGCTATCCGCAATGCGGAACGATTTAAAGAGATTAATAGGCTATATTCTGAACTTGAGGCAGAAAAGCGTAAGTCTGACCAATTACTCTTAAATGTGCTACCAGTTGACATTGCCGATGAACTCAAAAATAACGGTAAAGTGGAACCAGTTTATTATGAATGCGTCTCGGTTTTATTTACTGATTTTAAAGGCTTTACTCAGTTATCTGAAAAAATGACTCCACGAGAGTTGGTTGATGAACTTGACTATTGTTTTTCTTATTTCGATCGCGTGGTGGATAAATACTCTCTGGAAAAATTGAAGACAATTGGTGACAGTTATATGTGTGCAGCAGGAATTCCCAAGCCGAACCCAAATCACGCTTTTGATGCCGTGCTTGCGGCCTTAGAAATTCAACAGTTTATGGAGTTACGAAAAATGCAGAAGTCTCAACAAAATATTTCTTATTGGTCAATCCGTATTGGCATTCATTCAGGGCCTTTATTGGCTGGGGTAATTGGTAATAAGAAGTTTGCCTATGATGTCTGGGGAGATACGGTTAATACTGCTTCTCGAATGGAATCTTCGGGGATACCTGGAAATATCAATATTTCTAGTGCAACGTTTGAGTTAGTTAAAGATTTTTGTGAATGCGAATATCGAGGTAAGATTTCTGCTAAAAATAAAGGTGAACTTGATATGTATTTGATTCGCAATCTTAAATAATTTGGTAATTGGTAATTGGTAATTGGTAATTGGTAATTGGTAATTGGTATTTGGTATTTGGTACCTTCCCCATCTCTTCCTTTCTTCCTCTTTCCCTAGTCCCTAGTACTGAGCATCGTAGTCCCTTCTTTGGTAATATGAACTTAGAGTATATTGAGCAAAGTAAAGAAATCTATTATAATGCAGAATTAGAATATCAGCGGTATTATTTTGATGAGGGCGCTGGTGGGTTTGTGCTGGTTCACTCAGAACATAATCTTAATGATTCGGAAAGATTTGTTGCTGAAGTTTTGGCTAAAATGGGGAAGAGGGTTATACTCTTGAGCGAACGAGCAGCAGAGGGGGTAAAGACCCCAGATGCTAATATTGATGGAGAAGTCTGGGAGTTTAAGGAGTTAACGCAGGAGACCGCAAATCTTAAGGATAGAGTTCAAGATGGTTTGAGAGATGCAAGGCGTAAAGGAGCAATGGTAGTTGTATACCATATTAACCGAGATGAGTACGATGTTAAAAAAATCAATGCTGGGATTCAAAGAGCATTAGAGTGGGATGTAAACTATCAAATTCAAAGTATGATGTGGATCGACAGAAGTGGAGAAACACAAACAATAAGCAGACAGGAGTGGATGGATGGAAAGCGTGTTGAAAGATTTTGAATATCTCATTCAAAAAGGATTAAATAATAAGATGCCTCTAGAAGCAAAGTTAATTATATTGGGGCAAATTATCTATGCTGTTGAAAGAGAGGATTTAACGATAGAGGAAGGATGGGAATTAGAGAAGATGCTCGGAGGGAGACAGCAACATGAAAATGCACTAGAATATGCCATTTTTGGTGATGCACAAGAGACTGTTGCCCCAAGTTAAAAATCTTAGGAGATACACAAATGCAAACATTAGAAAAATCAATTACCTACACTCTCGACAATCCCCTAGTTATTGCAGGAAAGACTTTCAAATCGCGCTTAATGACGGGTACTGGCAAATATCGCAGTATTGAGGAAATGCAGCAAAGTATTGCCGCTTCTGGTTGTGAAATTGTCACCGTCGCAGTGCGGCGAGTGCAAACTAAAGCACCTGGACATGAAGGGTTGGCAGAGGCATTAGATTGGAGTAAAATTTGGATGTTGCCAAATACGGCGGGTTGTCAAACTGCTGAAGATGCAATTCGAGTAGCTCGATTAGGGCGAGAAATGGCAAAACTTCTGGGTCAAGAAGACAATAATTTTGTTAAATTGGAAGTGATCCCCGATGCTAAATATCTGCTACCAGATCCCATCGGTACGCTAGAAGCAGCAGAGCAATTGGTGAAAGAAGGTTTTGCGGTATTACCATACATTAATGCTGACCCATTGTTGGCAAAACGTTTAGAAGAAGTTGGCTGCGTGACAGTGATGCCTTTGGGTTCCCCAATTGGTTCGGGACAGGGGATAAAAAATGCTGCGAACATTCAGATAATTATTGACACAGTGAAGATTCCTGTGGTAGTGGATGCCGGAATTGGAGCCCCAAGTGAGGCGGCTTTGGCGATGGAGATGGGGGCTGGGGCGTTGCTGATCAATTCTGCGATCGCATTAGCAAAAAATGCCCCCGCAATGGCGAAAGCGATGGGAATGGCCGCAGAAGCAGGGCGTTTGGCCTATTTAGCGGGCAGAATGCCAGTTAAAGATTATGCGATCGCCTCTTCCCCCCTCACTGGTACGATCGCCTCTAAGTAAGCTAAAAAATCCCTCTGCTGTACACATTTTTGTTAAAGTTGAGGGATATCAAGAACTAAGGATTTTTACTCATGCCCTATATCGAAGAAGAAGGTGGACGACTGAACAACTTTGCGAAAGAACCGAAGATGTACCAAGCTGAGGCTCCAAACAAGAGTCAACAGCGGAACTACATCATCCAAGCGATCGTAGGCGCAGTTCTAGTAGGCGTTCTAATCTTCGTTGCCTCCACTGTCTAAATTAAGATCGTAGTTTAAGACTGTTGAGAAGTGCAATTTTAAATAATTCCTTAAAAAACCATGTTTCCAAACGGACGGAAACATGGTTTTTGTGTGCCACTCAAACCAAATATAGCAACCGCCAAGGCGGTTTAAGAGGGACTAGGGGCTAGGGGCTACGATGCTCAGGAAGACGGAAGAAGGGTACGGTTAGGACATTATCGATCGCCCAAACCATGTCTACTATTGTATTTTCCTCCTGCCTTCTGCCTTCTGCCTTCTGCCTCCTGCTATAGATTTGGAGTGCCAGTTGCTCAACTGTCCTACTCTCGATCCTGTTCTGACTGCACTGCCAATAGGATGTTTTTTACTTGCTGCGTAAGGCTTAGAGTTCTACCTAATGGCTTCACCCCCTAACCCGGACAATCAATGTACAAGTTAAGATACTGACACGCTTCTAAGTCTTTGCTACTGAACAAGGGGGTAAATTTAAAACATAAAGTTCAGGAGCAGCCATCATGGAATTAATCATCTACCCCGCCCAAACTACCGCAATTCGCTTTACTCTAGTACCTCAAAACAAAACAACTCAACACAAAATACAACAAATCAGCACTTTAGAGATTTTGATGCGATTAGCCTAACTACTTACTTGTTGACTAACAAATTCTCTGATATTTCTAACAAATAGGCGATCTATTGGTGTTAAGATGGTCTATTACTAATTCCCAATTTTTATCCAATTTTAATATCAAGGTTTTCTCCTAGATGCAGTCCTAATCGGCTGCTTTTTTCTGGCTATATAATTCTATTTGTAGATGTGATTTTCGTCACTATATGAATTGGTATAAATCACATAAATAACGGATTAATATCACTTAAGTTTATGATAAGTGTCGCAGCAGTAGCGAAAGCAAATAAGCGATTATTAAAAATATAACGTTCTACTTCTAAAAATTGCTCTCAACTAGGAATCGAGGTAAAAATTATGAAGCCTTGCGATAAACCATTAAAGTCTAATCCCTTCACAACTTATCGCGATCCTAAAACGGGTAAGTGGGTTGTAGTTAATCAGGAGGAAAAGAAGGAAACAGATTTGGGGAAATATAGGTTTGTTTCCAATATTAGCATCAAATCTTTTGAAAAACACCTTGAATCTCATATCGAAACTGTAGCTGCTTAAATTATTTGAATTATTCTCAAATATATTTATATTAATATAAAGCTGCCGCTCGGTATTCTAATTGTTTAGGATTGTGTGGTTAAGCGTTAGTACGGTTAAAATTTGATGATTGATGTTTAACCCGATCGTCGGTAGTCAGGGAAAAATCAAGCTTGATAAAAATCAACAATTAATAATTACAATTACAATGCAACAGTAGGGTGGGCGCTCGCCGAAACCATATTAGTCATCAGTTACAAGATTTTTGCGGCGAGCGCCCACCTTACGTTTAGCAATTACCAATTACCAATTAAAACAGAAAATAACTATATTTTAGAGTTTCCAGACACTGTTAAATTTTGGTGACGACCGCGCCAACAATAACGGTCTAGCATTTGCTATGTTTAAAGTAACTATCCCCAAGTGCGTAGGCGAAGCCAGCATTCGGCATCGCTCTTTCCCTTAAAGAATGCCAAAATTAAAAGCATCTGCCTTTTATTCGTCCTAGCCGTTCATGGCCTTGTCTCGCCTCCTCATACTTATTACTGGTTTTTGCCTCATCTTGGGGCTAATGATCTGGCTGATTACGTCCTTAACTGGGCTTTATAGCCAAGTTGCGTGGTCTGCGCCGCCATTTTTGGCGAATTTACTGCTATTGCTGCTAATCTTCCTCTTGGGGATGTTAATTTTTGCCTTATTCTACTACTGGAGGCTGCTACAACGCCCTAAGAAAAATCAAGCAAAACCGCAGTTAAAGCCAAAAGTTCCGGCTGCTAAAGTTGAGGCGGCTGAGGAAACCTTGAGGGCTCTCCGCCAACAGGTGACTCAAATTCAGGATGAGGTAGCGCGTCAAGCTTTAATTTCGCGATCGCGCGAAATCGAAGCCAGTTTGTCTCGTGGTAATGTGGAAGTAGTAGTTTTCGGCACGGGTTCCGCCGGCAAAACCTCTCTAATTAACGCACTGGTGGGCCGGATGGCGGGACAAGTAGGCGCACCAATGGGCACTACGGAAGTCGGAGAAACTTATATCCTGAAGCTGAAAGGATTAGATAGAGAAATTTTAATCGCAGATACGCCAGGAATTCTAGAAGCAGGAATTGCAGGAACTCAGAGAGAAGAATTAGCGCGACAACTGGCGACAGAAGCAGATTTATTACTGTTTGTCTTAGACAACGACTTGCGAAAATCTGAGTACGAACCGCTGCGGACTTTGGCAGAAATTGGCAAGCGATCGCTCGTAGTTTTCAACAAAACTGACCTTTATCCTGATAGCGATAAAGAAACCATTATCGCACGGCTAAGGCAGCGGGTGAAAGGCATCGTCAGCAGCATGGATGTAGTCGCGATCGCAGCTAACCCCCAAGAAATTACCCTCGAATCCGGCGACCGATTTAAACCAGAACCCGATATCATGCCATTAATTCGGCGCATGGCTGCTTTATTACGAGCCGAAGGCAAAGACTTAATTGCTGATAACATTCTCCTACAATCTCAGCGTTTAGGAGAAGAAGCCCACAAATTAATAGATGCCCAGCGGCGACGACAAGCGGATAAAGTAGTAGAGCGGTTTCAGTGGATCGGTGCGGGAGTAATTGCAGTAACGCCCTTGCCAGTAGTGGATTTATTAGCCACAGCAGCCGTGAATGCCCAAATGGTAATAGAAATTGGCAAGATTTACGGGACTGAATTAAATATAGAGCGCGGGCGAGAATTGGCGATGTCCCTAGCAAAAACTTTAGCAAGTTTAGGAATTGTTGCAGGCGCGATTAAATTAGTGACAACGGCCCTTCAGCTTAATATTGCCACTTTTCTAGTAGGTAAGGCAATTCAAGGGGTAAGTGCTGCTTATTTGACGCGGATTGCTGGTAAGAGTTTTATTGAATATTTTCGCCACGATCAAGATTGGGGTGATGGTGGGATGGCCGAGGTAGTACAGCGACAGTTTCAGTTAAATCGGCGCGGGGAGTTTATGAAAGCCTTCGTAAAAGATGCGATCGCGCGAGTTGTAGAACCGCTGACAGTTCAACCAGAACCAGAATATGAATGTCAACTAGAAGAGCGACCACAACCACAACCAGAACCAATTGTTAAACCTCCTCAAGACGATTGGGAAAGCAATAGCCAAAATAGGAATGAAGAGTGGTAATAGCTAAATTTTTCTTAATATAAAAAAGAGGTTTTATATATTTTTGAATTATCTCGTTGACAGATAGACTAGCTTGTGTTAGAACCAATGGTTGTTGACATAAAACTTTAAGAAATAAGCAACCATGACAGCCATTCCTGTATTTCTTTTTGAAGAACATCACGAAGCCTTTTTCGTTTGGCATTATTCCCTACTCAATAAACTTATTCCTAAAAATAATAATACCTTACTACACATAGATGAACATTCAGATTTTAGCATTCCCTTATTTAATTACTCCATTCATTCACTCAATAGTAATTTAAGGGATATATACGATTTTACCTGCAACGAACTTACGATTGCTAATTTTATCGTACCAGCCGTTTATCAGGGAATATTTGACCGAGTTGATTGGCTATATCAAAGTAACAATGAAGGCAAGGAAACAGAACGTTTAATGGCCGTTCATTCGTACAAAGGAGCAGGTACAATGATGAGAATTAACACCAACTGTCAAGAAGATCCTATGATTTTCTTTAAGCCAGGTTTCAAAAAGCTGGTGATGAAAACTCTACAGACAAACGATAATTTTATTAATAGCTCATCAGTTGTATTAGACATTGATTTAGATTATTTTTCTTGTAATCCAGCTCATCTTTACTATCAAGGTAAAGTAGAAATAACTGAACAAGAATTCAATTCATTTAATGGTAACGAGCATCACTTTTTACGATTTTCACTAGGAAGCGGGATAAAATGTAAAGTCGAAAATGGCAAGTATTATTTGATTTTCAGTTCCCCAGAACTAGAAGGAATGAACAGCAAGCTAAAAGTTTCCGAGGATGAGATTCTGGACAGAATCGTTCGATTTATAGATTTTTTGAAAAACAACCAAGTGCAGCCTGCTATGATAGACATTTGTCGTTCTAGACTAAGTGGTTTTACCCCCGAAGACCAATGTGAATTTATTGAAAAAAATCTTTTGGAGAAATTAAGTAGTCTCTATCCGCTACAGTTAAATCATCTTCAAGAAGTTTTACGAGAAGAGAAACTTAAATCATACTAGCAGAGCCAAGAGCATCCTCTACAAAAATTACAAATTTGTAACGATCGCGCTTAAATGCTGTCGTAGTGCTACGGTAAAAAAGTGATTGTTTAAGGTCGCCCCTAGTTAATGAGGTAATGAAAGTTACTCAACAAGATTTAATTAGCATCGTAGAAAGAGCTAGTACAATAAACGATCGTTTAAGCGATAGCTTTATCCCAGATCCGTTACAACCCAATGATAAAAGTATCGATCTAACCCTAGAGCATTGGTGTCTTTTGTGTACTCAAGGTGATTGGGATAAATTTTCTAAACGCCTCGCCTGGGATAATTTAGATATCAATCAAGTGCGTCAGGTTTTAGGTGCTGTTAAACTTGCTGACGAGAAATGTCTCCCCTCTTGGGCAGAAACTCTTAGAGAAGTTCTGCAAACTAATGTTTCAAGAGAAGATCCGAGTATTTATCGATATTTAGAGGCTGAAAATCCCGTACCATTTGAAGAATTTTATTTGCCTTTTATACAAGTAGGAATACAAAAATTGATCGATCGCGTAGCTGATAATTATAACTTACTTTCACCAGCCGCTCAAATTAATTTAGAGCAGAATTTATTAAAAGAATTAAGATTACTATGTGAGCCAACTCTAGAATTTGAATTTTCTCTGTTTTCTGCCATAAAGCAATCTGGATTGATTCGCTTATTCGCCCAAGCTCAAGGGAGTTCGGCTAAAACACATTATCAAAATTTTATTAAAACAGTCACAGATGAAGGTTTATTATCTTGCTTAAAAAAATACAATGTTTTAGCGCGAATTTTAGCAATAAAGTTAGAATTTTGGGTAGACGCAACAGCAGAATTTATTAATCGCTTGGCTTCAGATTTACCAATAATTAACTCCACTTTCTCCAAAAAATTTACTTCAGTTGTAGAAATCAAGCTTGGTATTTCCGATGCTCATAATCAAGGGAGGGCTGTCATTGAAATTACTTTTAATCCTGGAGAAAAATTAATATACAAACCTAGAAGCTTAGGTTTAGAAGTGGTTTATTTTGATTTGCTGGCTTGGTTTAATCAACACAATTGTCCTTTACCATTCAAGTTACTTAAAGTCATTAACTGCAATACCTATGGCTGGGTAGAGTATGTAGAACATTTGCCCTGTGAGTCGGAATCAGAAGCACAACGCTACTACCAACGGGCAGGAATGCTGATATGTCTGTTGTACATATTAGGGGAAACTGATGGCCATTATGAAAATTTGATTGCGAGTGGAGAACACCCTGTTTTGATAGATACGGAAACTCTAATACATCCAGATGTCTCCGAATTTGTAGAAGATGGGCAAGAACTAGCAGCAGAATTTTTAGCGAATCAGCAAATTGGGCGATCTGTACTGCGAAGTAGATTACTACCAACGTGGGTATTTAAGGCAGATAGAAATATCGCTTATGATATTAGTGCGTTGGGAGGATCTGCCCAAGACGGAAATTTTTTTAAGGTGCGAAAGTGGAAAAATATCAATACTGACAATATGGTAGGTTTCTCTGAATATATCTCTGTAGTTGGAGCCAATACTGTTTCGCTCAATGGCAGGATTTTGGTAGCTAATGATTATATTAATGAGATTGTAAATGGTTGCCAACAAATGTATCAGTTTTTGATGCAATGGCGACAAGCGCTGTTGGCAACTGATTCTCCTTTAGCTACTTTAGGCGATCGCCAAGTACGGGTGACGCTTCGGAATACGGAAATATATAATCAATTGATGCGAAAGACATTGCAGCCTAAATTTTTGCAAAGTGGTGTCGATCGCAGCATAGAATTAGATGTATTGAGTCGAGCATTTTTGATGGTTGATACTAAGCCAGCAGCTTGGGCGATTAAACAAATAGAAATCCAATCTGTTGAACAAATGGATTTTCCTTATTTCTCGACTGCTGCTGATAGTACCAATTTTATGCTTAGCTCTGAGTTGATGATTGAGAACTACTTCAAAGCAGCAAGTTATCAGCAAGCGATATCTCAATTACACCAACTCAGCGATGCAGACTTAGCAGAACAAATTGGTTTAATTCGGGCTGCTTTCTACTCGCGGGTTGGGGGCAACATGGGTAGTAATGCGGCAACTGATGAAGTCACTTTTAGTTTGGATGGGGATGAATTTCCTTTGCTGACATCAGCAGAAATAGTGGAGGAAGCGATAATAGTGGAGGAAGCGATCGCGATTGGTAAAGAAATAGCACAACGGGCGATTCGGGGTGCTAACGGTTCTGCTACTTGGATTAGTTTAGAATACATCCCCAATGCTCAACGGTTGCAACTTCAATCTTTAGAATATGGCTTATACGACGGTACGAGCGGGATAGCTTTATTTTTGGCAGCACTGGCAAAGGTGACAGGTGAAGCACAATATCGCGATTTAGCCCTGGCAGCGTTGCAACCCCTGGGACAGATATTGCAAGATGAAAAATCGCAATTCGTGTCTAGAATGGTTAAAGAAATTGGCATTGGTGGTGCTAGCGGATTAGGCTCGATTGTTTATGCTCTAGTACGGGTTAGCCAATTTTTGGATGCACCTGAATTGCTGGATTTGAGTAAAGTTGTTGCTTCTTTGATTACCCCGGAAGCGATCGCGCGCGATCGCACTTTTGACGTTTTGGCAGGTGCAGCCGGAGCCATACTAGGATTACTAAGTTTACATTCCGTCATCAAAGAACCTATTGTTTTAGATACTGCGATCGCCTGCGGTTATCACTTGCTAAATCACCGTACTGCTTGCACTCAGTCTGGCTTGAAAGCTGGACAAAGTATCGAATCAAAATTATTAACAGGATTTTCTCATGGTGCAGCAGGCATTGCCTATGCTTTGCTTCGGCTGTACAAATCCACCTCCGATCCGGTGTTTCTCAAAGCTGCACAGGAAGCACAAGCCTATGAAGCCAGCGTCTTTTCTGCTAGCGCTAAAAATTGGCCAGACTTCCGATCTTTTAACCCAAACGAACAGCAACCTAGTTTTATGACAAGCTGGTGTCATGGTGCTCCTGGTATTGGTTTAGCTCGTTTAGGTAGCTTAGAGATTCTGGAAACTGCCCAAATTTTGCAAGAAATCGCCGACGCAGCAGACACAACTCAGCAGTTTGGTTTACAAAGTATAGATCATCTATGCTGTGGCAACTTTGGCAGAATAGAATTGCTAATGGTGGCTGCACAAAAACTATCGCGTTCAGACTTATGGGAACTTGCCCAAAAACAAACTTCCTATCTAATAGCTAGAGCAAAACATTTAGGTCATTTTTCTCTGTATCCCCAAATTGAAGGAGATTTTTACAGTCCAAGTTTCTTTCGCGGTACGGCGGGGATTGGCTATCAACTATTACGATTAGCACACCCAAATTTACTTCCTTCTGTATTATTGTGGAACTAATCCAGAATAACTTGGTTATTACTCCCTAACTCTCTATTTTTTAGTTAGCTTTAATACTTAGAAACAACATTAATGAATTCAATGCCAAGAGAGTATTTGTCCAAATCACTCTGAAAATATTACAAACTTGTAACGATCGCGATCAAGGGCTGTAACCAGTGTTACCCTAAAACCACACTAAATTTGAGGTAGCTTTCTCATGCCACCTCAGTCATGTACAACATCTAAATAGAGGTTTTTTCCCATGACTTCATCAACATCTCAACCGGAACCAATGACTCGTGAAGAACTACAAGCCAAACTGATTGCCAAAGCTTGGCAGGACGAGTCATTTAAGCAAGAACTACTCAGTAACCCCACAGCAGTCATTGCTAAGGAAATGGGTGTGGATAATATCCCTGGAATCACCATCCAGATAGTAGAAGAAACCCCTACTACCTATTACCTAGTGTTGCCATCTAAACCAACGGATGACACCGAAGAACTTTCTGATGCGGAATTGGAAGCTATCGCAGGTGGTCGTCGCAGGGGTGGGAGTAGCCGGGTGATTACCAACACCCCAGGCGTGCCTGGTTGCAATTAGTACTAAGCTGCTACGCATCTAATTTGACAGTCAATTTTTCTACAATTATTGTGGGATGGGCATCCTGCCCGTCTCTGTATTCAATTTAGACAATTAGCACACCCAAATTTACTTCCTTCTGTATTTCTGAGACAGGACTTACGCAATTGTCTAGAAACCGGTTTATTTCCTAAAATTATTGGGAATAAGCGAAGTATAAAACTAGAAACCGGGTTTCTATTAACTTGTAGGGTGCGTCAGACTGTAGTTTCTAGCGAAAGAATCAAGGTGATGCTACTGACGCACCCTACTAATTGTACCAAGGAGCTTTATGCCGGTGAGGAATACTATAAGTGTCCTCACTCTTTCCCTTTTTACTAAAGAATGAATATCAATGTATTCAATAAATAAACTCAATCTTTTTACAGCAGGAAATTATGTAGGTATGACCTATCCTGCCTATAGAAATTATTTAAAATTATTAAATGGTAAAAGCCCATTTGTGGCGATTGGTGCTAACACCGATGACCAGCCTGTGGGTTTGGTACTAGCTGAAATTTTACCCGATGAACATAATGCTGAAGTCCTTTCTATTTTCGTTGATTCCAAACATCGCTGTCAGGGAATTGGTACAGCAATGTTAGCTCAATTAGAACAAGAATTAGTTAAGGAAGGCTGTACTACCGCCAACTTGAGCTATACAACAGACAAAACAACAACACCTGCCATAGAACGCCTGCTGATCAAATCTAATTGGAGTTCTCCCCAGTCAAGAATGTTTATTTGTAAAGCTACGCCAAAGCAGATGCTATCAGCAGATTGGATCTCTCGATGTAGACTCCCTGACTCGTTCACTACATTTTTTTGGCGCGATTTAACTGAAGGTGAACGAAGAGAAATATTAAAAAAACAGCAAGCCGAGCCTTGGTATCCAGACATTCTCTCCCCTTTTTCCGAAGAAAAAATTATCGAACCGCTCAATAGTTTAGGTCTTCGTTATCAAGGAGAAGTGGTAGGATGGATGATTACTCATCGTTTAGCACCAGACACAATTAGATATAGTAGATTGTTTGTCAAGAAAGAATTGCAAAAGATGGGGCGTGCTATTTGTTTATTAACTCAAGCAATTAAGTATCATTACGATAGTGGAATTCCCTATGGTATTTGGACTGTGCAACAAGACAATACTCCTATGGTAAGTTTTATGCAACGGCGTATGCTGCCCTACATGACTGAGATCGTTGAAACTAAAGGGGCTTATAAAGTGTTGGTCTAAAAAATGAGGATAGTAAGTAAATCCACTTAACATAAATTTCTATTTAAGGGAAGTTACAGGGGTTCGACCTGCTGGATAACTTGTGAAAATTAGTATAATTTCGTTATAGCCTATGAAGTATCGCTGAGTGATTTATCTGCCAATACTAAGGCACTTATTACTGGCGATCGCGATTTACTAATCCTCAGAGGATTTACAGGCATCCGCATTTTAACGTCACAAAAATTTATAGAACTTTATTATTTTACCAATGCCTAATTCCGACCAACTCCCCTTTACCACCCTCACTTGCTCCGCCTGGCAAAGTAGAATCAGTTACCCAACTCCAAGCGCTCCCCTCTATTCTAATGAGCGTAAATTTGATACAGTATAAAGTTTACAACTAACTTACTATAGTACGGCGGGGTGAAAATTATGAATCAACGTCCAATTATGCTCGGTATTGTTGGTGATAGTGCGGCGGGCAAAACAACTCTGACGCGAGGTATTGCTCAAATATTGGGAGAGGATAGCGTTACCGTCATCTGTACAGATGACTATCACCGATACGACAGAAAACAGAGGGCCGAAATCGGGATCACAGCTTTGCACCCCGACTGCAACCACTTGGATATCATGCAGCAACACCTAACTCTGCTGCGAACCGGACAACCCATCCTCAAACCAATTTATAACCACACGACGGGTGCTTTCGATCCCCCGGAGTATATTAAGCCGAGTAAATTTGTGATCATGGAAGGGTTACTCGGTTATGCTACTCGCGGAGTGAGGGAATCCTACGATGTTAAAGTTTACCTGGCTCCCCCTGAGTCACTACGCGCCCAGTGGAAGATCAAGCGCGATACTATGAAACGGGGCTACACGGAAGAACAAGTGCGAGCAGAACTAGAAAAACGCGAGCCTGATTCTGAAGAGTTCATCCGTCCTCAAAGGAAAGCAGCAGATGTAGTGGTTACATTTTACCCGCCCGATGAGAAAGATGCTTCTAATCTTAACGTGCGCTTGGTACTCAGACCAACTATTCCTCATCCTAACTTTACCGAGATTTTAGATCGAGGTAGTCCCAGTTTTAAACCCGCAATTCGCTTGGGATTGGATCGGGATATGGGTAAACCTGTTGATGTTTTAGAAGTGGATTCTCACGCCACTAGCGCACAGGTGAATGAATTAGAGAAGATTCTCTGTAATGAAATGCCTCACTTGCGCGGATTTTGCAGCATGGAAGGCAACCCTGAAATTGGCAAACTTGTGGGTACAACTGGGGAAGTGCTTCAGAGTTATCCCCTAGCTTTGACGCAATTGCTTATTGCTTATCACATGATTAAGGCAACGCAAGCTTATTAAGAAAAAAACCCGGTTTCTTGAAGAAACTGGGTTTTTTGGCTATATTTCGGGGAAACTTTTTTATGCTTTTGAAGAAGGGGCTAGGGGCTAGGGGCTAGGGGCTAGGGAAGAAGGAGAGGGAGATGGGGAGATGGGGAGGATGGGGAGGATGGGGAGGATGGGGAGAAAATTTCCCCAATTAACAGTTAACAGTTAACAGTTAACAGTTAACAGTTAACAATTAACAATTAGCAGTTAACAGTTAACAATTAGCAGATTGTTCCTCATGCAAATAAAAGCTACTATAATTTCTTATTGGTTTCATTAAGTAGGATAAGATGTTGTGCTTAACAGCACAAGGAGTTTTAGGGGAACTTTACCAACTCTTTAAAAAATCGAGGTTGTTTTCTAGTTATATAAAGTTACAGTAAAGTTTTCCGATCTCTAAGATAGCTAATTTTTTCTCTCCCTTCATCCCTCTTCCTTCATCCCTCTTCCTTCTTCCTTCTTCCTTCTTCCTTCATTTAATAAATTACTTGGGCATCAGCTATTTTCCACACGCCATCCCAATACTCTAAACTGTAGCGAACCAGTTTGGTATTAAAACTACTATTCTCGACTTGACCATTTTGATAAAGGGTGACATCTTCGGTAACTCTAACTTCTATAGTTGCTTTGTTTCCCGATGCTGCAAACCGTTCGACGGATTCAACTTTTTGCACGCCGTAGCGATAGTAAGCCTTGTTATTTTTCAAATACTCAATGGCTTTAACAGTGTCGGCATACAAAATACCTGTAGTCAGGCTAGCAAGGCTTTCACGATCGAAGGGGGGAGCAAATACTTTTTGCTTGACATCCAGCCACCGACTAATGATATCGGCAGCTTGTCCTAAAGTAAGGGCTGCACTGTTGGTGTTAGCTTGAGTAAGAATTATACCTTTTGTTGGGGAAGCAGTGCTCAAAGATATCTCTGGATTCTCCTTAATTAGAGGAGAGTTGAGAGTTGGCCAATTTTCCTTAAAAATGGGGAAGGTAGTAGCTTGAATTGGCGTTACTGAGTTCAGAGGAATTAAGAATGCTGCGATCGCGAAAATTCTCAGTTTCATTTTTGTGCGGGAAAATAGGCAATTTCCACTGATGGCGTTAGTTGACTTTGGGGTGCAGGTAGCATTTCGCCTCGGAAGTCTAATAGTTGGACGAGGATGAGGTAGGCGATCGCTAAAAATACAGAAATCGCACCAGTGACAATAGCAATAATCTTCGATCGATCCATGTCCAGCAATATGTAGGCACATCTATATGTCTATACTATCTCAAATTGGGAGGATTCGCGATCGCGCCTCGAACCAGATTAGAATCAGAGATAATATACAACAGAGGTAAATATGTCAACGGCTATTGACATCGGGACGCTGATTGTTTCTACGCCCGGAACCTGCGGGGGTCGTCCCCGAATTGAGGGAAGTAGGGTTTCTGTTCAGAGAATTGCAGGTTGGTACAAAATGGGATGGAATGCAGAGGAAATCGCTAACCGGATTGGACATTTGACTTTAGGACAAATTTATGCAGCTCTCACTTATTATCACACCAATAAAGACGAAATAGAAGCGTATCTAGCTGCCGAACAAGCAGATTATGAGCATTTTCACTCTATTTATGGAGTTGGCAAGCAGCTATGAGTCAGATTCGTTTATACATGGATGAGGATGCAATGGATCGGCAACTCGTCCAAGCTTTGCGGGTGCGGGGTGTAGATGCGATTACCGTTGGTGAGCTTGAAATAACAGGGACTAGCGATGAAATACATCTGGTATTAGCAAGTGAGCTAGGCAGAGTCATATACACTTTTAATGTGGGAGATTTCTGCCGTTTGCACAGTACATTTATGGCAGTAGAGAACTCTCATGCAGGCATCATTATCGGAGCGCAACAGCAATACTCTGTAGGTACTCAGTTGCGTGGGGTCATGAGATTAATAGCTGTAAAGTCAGCAGAGGAAATGATCGGTCAACTGGTGTTTCTGAGGGATTATATGGGCGATGATTAGAAATGTAAACTATTGGGAATTTTCCCTGCTTGCCGCAAGCGATCGCGCCTCAAACCAGATTAGAATCAGTATTAAAAGCACAGACTAACGCCCTCTATGGATACTGCTGTAGATTTAATCCCCATCAACAAGCCAGAACCAACTCCAGCGGTAGAAACCTCTCAACTTGGCAAGCTATACCGCACTGGTTTTTGGATGAATCAAAAAATTGAATCTCTCAAAAGCTGCACTCTGACCGTCTTTCAGGGGGAAACTTTCGGACTTTTGGGCCAAAACGGTGCGGGAAAAACTACCCTGCTGAAAACGCTGCTAGGTATCGTGCGGCCTACATCTGGGTGGGGGCTGCTTTTGGGTCAACCATTGGGCGATCGCACTGTCAAACAGCGAGTCGGCTACCTCCCAGAAAATCCCTATTTCTACGATTATCTCACTGGCTGGGAATTCTTACAGTTTACCGCTGGATTGTTCCAAATTCCAGCCTCCGTGCAGCGCCAGCGCATTCCCGATTTGTTAGACTTGGTGGGGCTAGCTAAGTCAGCAGCAATCAAAAAACAGTTGCGCCAATATTCTAAAGGAATGCTGCAAAGGATTGGCATGGCTCAAGCACTGATTAACGATCCAGTGTTAGTATTTCTCGATGAGCCGATGTCGGGCCTCGATCCGATGGGACGCTATCAAATGCGCGAGATTATTTTATCTCTCAAAGCCCAGAAGAAGACAATTTTTTTTAATAGCCACGTCCTCTCAGATGTGGAACAAATCTGCGATCGCATCGGTATCCTCGCCCAAGGCGAGTTAATCTGTATTGGCAACCTTAATGAACTGTTGGGAACAACTGAAACCTACCATGTTAAAGGTAAAGGTGGCCATTTAAACGTACTTAAAAAATGGGTACCCGATTTAGAACTGGAGGGTGAGGTCTGGTACGGTCATTTGCAAGCTAGTCCCCAAGATTTTATCGCTACTCTCACTCTGATGGGAGCACAATTGATAGGTATGAACCTAGCTAGACCTAGTTTAGAAGAGTTTTTTCTTCAGCAGTTACAACAGCGTGGTATCCATTCCAGTAGTTGATCTGGGAACCGCCATCATAACTCTTGACAATTTTATTGTTAGCACTTACAGGACTTACGCAACCAACCACAGAAACCTGGTTTTTTGACGAAAATACTTCGTTCTGCCTCCTGCCTCCTGCCTCCTGCCTAACGCAATAATTCCTCTAACTTTTGCTGATTCCATAAGGACTGGTAAAGCCCTTTTTCCTGCACAAGTTCTCCATGAGTTCCTGTCTGGATAATTGCACCGCTATCCATAACAAAAATGCGGTCAGCAGTAGCAGCCGCTGACATTTGATGAGAAATAAAAATCACAGTTTTGCGCTGAGTTCCAGTTGCCAAATTTTTTAAAATATCCGTAGCAGTTTGATTGTCAACACTAGATAAAGCATC
Organism: Kamptonema sp. PCC 6506; assembly: GCF_000180455.1. Classification (NCBI taxonomy): domain Bacteria; kingdom Bacillati; phylum Cyanobacteriota; class Cyanophyceae; order Oscillatoriales; family Microcoleaceae; genus Kamptonema; species Kamptonema sp. PCC 6506. The sequence continues at coordinate 12,295 of NZ_CACA01000374.1, read as the reverse complement.
ATCCAAAATCAAGACTGGTGCATCAATTAACAACGCTCTAGCTAATGCCATTCGCTGCCTCTGTCCGCCTGATAGCATAATTCCACGTTCCCCAACTACTGTTTTATATTGCTGGGGAAAATTCAGGATTTCCGAGTGCATTTGTGCTTGTTTCGCCGCCTCTTCAATCTCTGGTTGCTCTGCTAAAGGATTGCCGTAGCGAATATTATTTTTGATGGTGGTACTAAATAGGAAACTTTCTTGAGGGACGTAGGCAATCGCGCCCCGCAAATCTACTAACCGCAGTTGTGTAATATCTTTACCATCTAAAAACAATTGGTCGATTCCAATATCTAACAAACGCGGTAAAGCATTAGCTAAAGTTGACTTCCCAGAGCCAATTTGCCCGACAATAGAAACAGTTTCTCCGGGTTTAATTGTGAAGTTGACATCCTTGAGAGCCGGCGTTTTAGCTTCAGGGTAAGTATAGCTCAAGTTACGTGCACTTAGCCAACCTTTGATTGGTTTTGGTAATTCGACGGGAGTAGCAGCATCTTTAATTTTTGGCTCAACTATGAGAATTGACTCAATGCGATCGATACTGACTTCTCCTCGTTGGTAAGCTGTGATTGTAAATCCCAGCAGTGCAGTCGGGAAAACTAAACGTTCCACGAACAAAAGTAGAGCAACAAAATCACCGATACTGATTTCACCACTGGCGATCGCACCAGCACCTACAGAGAGCACTACCAGCAAACTTAAACTGGCTAAACCGCCGAGTATAGGAAATAGTAAATTCCGAGTTTGAGCTAATTCTAAATTAGCCCCCAATAACTGCTTAGTAGAATCGCGAAAGGCTTTTCTTTCGTTCTGTTCTTGAGCGTAAATCTTAATCAAAGAAATGCCGCTCATATCCTCCTGAATCAAATCGCTAATACTGGAAAGTTCCTCTTGTACATTTAACTGCTGGATGCGAAGCTTATCGCTGAATAATTGCACCAAAACTAACATTAAAGGATAAACGCTAATGGCTAAGATAGTTAACTTCACATTAATCCCTAACATCACAGGTAAAGTCAAGGCGTAAGCAAATGCTGTATTAGCTAAACTCAAAACCGCAAAACCCACTAAGCGGCGGATATTCTCCACATCAGAAGTAGCGCGATTAATTAAATCTCCAACTGTGTTACCAGCAAAATAGGATGGTTCCAATGTCAAAAGACGATTAAAAATCTTTTGTTTGAGGTCAAATTCTACCTGACGACCCACCCCAAATAGTAAGATCCGCGATAACATCCGAATTGCCCACATGATGGAAGCGAGCACAAAAATTAGCAACGAATAGTGTAAAATTCGGTCGAATTTAACCGCAACTTGGAGCTCGTCAATTCCATTGCGAATCAGCAAGGGAATGTAAACCCCTACAGCATTAACAACCAACAGAGATAAAACGCCCCAGGATGCGTTTTTCCAGTGGGGGCGCAGGTAGGCAATTAGTTTTTGCAGTCGTCGAGAATCAGCCATCTATCGAGTTTAGAATTTAGAATTGAAATTTTAAATTGGGTGTCAGGTGCGGTACAGCAGCAGGATAAAGCTCGGATACAGAAATAATTTCAATTCCGCCATCTAAAATCCCAAATTACATCCCATCTTACCCCTCTCCTATATTAACCTAATACCTTCAGCTTGTTTATTTTTCTATCTAAAGGGGGAGAATACCCCAGCCAATCTTTCCCGAAAACGCGCGATCGCCGCCGAATAGAGCAGGGGACTAGCATCTGCCACATAGGGGTATCATTATGTCGAGACTAGAAGACAATCAAATCAGATTTCGCGGCTTTTGCCTGAATGGGCGTTTGAAAGGAAAGGAGATTGAGGGTACGATTAACCTTGATTCTGGGCAATTTCGGAGAGGAGAAGGATCTGGATTTGGTTCTCTTGTGATTTTACTACTGTTAGCGTTGGGGATTAATGTTCTGATCGTTAATAGGGGAGAATTTAGCGATTCTCGCTCTCCTGAAGAGGCCTCTCAAGTGTTAGAGGAATCGGATGGTCAGAATTTTCTGGATCGGGGTACTTTGGTAGAATCAACTCGCGATCGCGAATAGGAGAGGTTTCTTTAAGTTGGTTAAATTTGAAATAATCTAACCCAACCAGCCCCGCACAAAATAGTATAAATATGCGAAGTCTTCCTGGATGATTCGCGTAGTAATAGATAGTGCTTGGGCGCTCGGAAAAAAGTCTACTACCATTAATCTACGCCTGGGTTTAGCATTTAGCTCAAAGGTGTAGAAATCTGTGGGAGCCGGAGAAACCCTCATTTTTTCCTTAATAAATGTTCGGGTAGCGCGGCCCATTTGAATTGCAGAGGTCACAAGGATGATTCTATCCCCAAGACCTTTATTATTTAATATTATTCTAGTTTGAATCGCACTTTCATGCAAGTTTTTGGACTTGGTTTCTAGGATAATATCTTCTGGTAGTACACCCATTTTTACCAGTAGTCTCTTAACATCAGCAGCTTCAAGAACATGACCCTCTAGATCCGGCCTATAACCTGCGCTGACAATCAGATAGGGGGCTAAACCATGTCGGTATAACCTAGCTGCATAGGCAATGCGATCGCCAGCATCAGTTAGTTGAATTTGAGTGCGGTAGGGGATTTTAGGCTCGGTTGTTCCCTGACCAACTAATACTATTGCTCCTACTTTATTTTGACAGCAGGTTTCAATTTGAACTAGTTGTATAGCTTCTCTTTCTGCTTGCTCAGCTAGTGACAAAGCAACTAATGGGTTGCTAGCAACAATTAATAGTAGCAAAGCTGATATAATTCTTTTCGGGGCTGGGTTTCTGACACCTCCGCTGACTATGCCTGTTGTTGCGAAAATTAAAAGTAAAACTGCTAATCCTAGAGGTGTCGTCAGTAAAACGAGCAAACCGCTTCGCACCGCCGATGCTAACTGACTATTAGGTGTAAAAATTCCTATTATTGCCAATGTTACGATTAGGGATACCATTAAGAGTACGACTAATGATTCGTACTTATTTTTATCCTTTTCGTCCGGCAATATTGGAGCCAGTATATTGGAATATATAATATAAATAAATACTAAAAGTATTAAAATTGCTCGAATCATAATATCTTTGGTAATTGATAATTGGTAATTGGTAATTGGTAATTGGTAATAATCCCTCCCCATCTTCCTCTTCTTACCCTTCTTACCCTAGCCCCTAGCCCCTAGCCCCTAGCCCCTTCTTCCCCTAGCTATTATCTACGTTTTAACTCATTCCGAATGGCTTGCACCACAGTTTCAATTACATTAACGCGAGCATAATATTTGTCATTAGCAGGTATCAAAGTCCAGGGAGCCGCAGGTGTACTCGTGCGCTGAATCATTTGATTTACTGCTACATCGTAGAACGGCCACTTCTCTCGATTCCGCCAATCTTCATCGGTGAGTTTGTATTGCTTAAAAGGATTTTCCTGGCGATCTGTAAACCGCTTTAATTGCTCTTCTTGGCTGATGTGCAGCCAGAATTTAATTAAAACGCAGCCGGCAGAAGTCAATTGTTCTTCAAACTCATTAATCTCTTGATAAGCACGTCGCCATTCGGTTTCCGTAGCAAATCCTTCAACGCGCTCAACCATTACTCGACCATACCAACTCCGGTCAAAAATTGCTATTTTTTCGGCATTTGGTAACTTGCGCCAGAACCTCCACAGGTAGTGATGGGCTTTTTCTTCATCTGTTGGTGCGGCAAAGGCATTTACTACATAACTCCGAGGGTCTAAAATGTCGGTTAAGCGTTTAATTGCTCCTCCTTTTCCGGCAGCATCCCAGCCTTCAAATAAGATTAATACTGACATTTTTTGTTGATGAAGACTCTGTTGCAATTTGCCGAGACGTACCTGTTCTTGACGGAGTTTTTGTTTGTATTCTTCAGATGTTAATACTTGAGAAAGATTAACTTGGGCGAGAAAATCTGGTTCTGTGGGTTCGAGGCGGTTTTGAATTGTCACTGCTAGGGGAGGACTTTGCAGATGGAGGCGATCGAGCGCTTCTGTAATTGTGGCGGCCATTTGGGTTAAAACTTTGACTCTGGCCCAGCGTTGACAATCTCCTTCTACTAATGTCCAAGGTGCGGGGCCCGTGCTGGTTTGTACGACCATTTCTTCGGCAAAGGTTCTATATTTGTCGTAATTTTTGGCTTGATGCCAATCTTCTGGCCGCACGCGCCATGCTTGCAATTTGTCGCTTTCTAATTTTTTGAGTCGGCCTTTAAGTTCTTTTTTGCTCAGGTGTATCCAGAATTTGGCGATCGCAGCGCCGTCATCTACCATTTGTCGCTCAAAAGCGTTAATTTGCCGCATTACCATCGGTACTTGAGCATCGGAAACGCGCTCAAATAATCGATCTTCTAAGACGTGGGTGTACCAACTGTGATAGAAAAAACTCATTTGTCCGCGAGCGGGAAGTTTCTGCCAAAACCGCCACAGGAAGGGATAGCTGCGCTCTTCATCTGTTGCAGGCCAAATGGGATGAACTGTAAACCCGCGCGGGTCGATGTATCCTACCATTTTTTTGACGAGGGCACCTTTTCCCGCAGCGGCCCAACCTTCGAGCACGAGAATTACGGGTAATTTTTTTTCCCAGCAGGCTTTTTGCAGCGATCGCAACTGCTTCATCAAAACTTCGATCTTAGAATCGTAGGTTTCTTTATCCAGGGATAAATTCAAATCGAGGTTGTCTAACATCAGCTTATTTTTGAGAATGAGGGAACGCAGGCGGAAGTTTTGAGGAGTGGTAGGTGAGATTCTGCGGGATGGGAAATTAAAACCCCAGTCTAACGCCTGTCTAAGTTTAAACTCTAAAATTTCACAAAAAAGTTATGTGCGATCGCAACTGGCCCACAATCTGTCACAGTCCACACCCCACCCATAACTTCCCAACCTAAAAACTTGCCAAAAAAAGTGGCTGCTGTTATAGTAATATTAGGGTACTTTTAAACAAGTTCGATTTCTCCCTCACCCTAGCGGGTCACTCAAGGGGAGGAAGCGAAAATCCCTGAGAAAAGATGTAATATAAAACAGAGCAAAAGTAAAAACCAAAGACTTCACCGGGGGTGAAAAATTTCTTTACTTAGCTTTTCTGAGCAGCTTTACAATCAAATCACCGTTACTTAAACAGCAGGTTTGGTGACAGTTTGAAACGCCATCTACGAAGATTGGGCGTAAATCCAGCCTGATACTGACATACAAATTACACACCAAACTACCCCAAAAGGGCAAAATTTTTTTATGAGTGCATAATTCGATAAAGTATGAAAGCCTCAGTGACAAAAAGAGGTTTCGTGACTTTATCAAGAACATTCTCAAATACTAATAGCTGTCTTCCGAGGCGGCTGTTAAAAATTCCCAATTTTTCCATAACTAAATTAAAGAAGGGACTAGGGGCTAGGGGCTAGGGGCTAGGGAAAGAGAGGGGAGCAGGGGATCTCTGGAGGAGGGGAAGCTTTTTTCCCAATTAGCAATTAGCAATTAGCAATTAGCAATTAGCCCATTCTCATACAACTGAAAACCGCTAGATCTAACATTTGCCTGATTAGGAATTAATAGGTTTGTTGGCGATATAGCAACCGCTTTCGTCGGTTAGGACGTTCTGAATTCAGATTCAATTCTCTTCTTCTCCTTCTTCCCCTAGCCCCTAGCCCCTAGCCCCTAGCCCCTAACCCCTAACCGCCTTGGCGGTTGCGATAACACCACAGACCTAAATCGCTGTACTGCTGTACTTATTTTGCAATACCCACTAAGAGGAACAGTCCGAATTACCGGATTGCAAGTTTTTTATGACTACTTTAACCATGCGCTCCTACAGGGGCGAAAGCGACTGGCGGGCGATCGCAGACTTAGTAAACGCTTGCCAAACCGCCGAACAATTAGACGAAGAAGCAACCGCTTGCGAACTCAAACTCAAACTTAATGCACCTTACCTCGACAAATCCCGCGACGTACAATTGTGGGAAACTAGGGGTAAACTCACAGCTTTAGCACTGTTAGATATCCCTGAATCAAAAATTGATATCGACGGTTATCTCTGGTTTTATGTCCATCCTTCAATGCGTGACGCAGGTTTAGAACAGGACATAATTAACTGGAGCGAAAAGCGGTTGAAGGAAGTAGGAATAGAGCGCAAATTGCCAGTTAAATTGCGTACCTACACCCGCGAAAATAATAGTTTAGTAATCCGCTTGTTAGAAAAACAAGGTTTCGCGAGCGATCGCTACTTTTTAACAATGGCGCGATCGCTATCGGAAGCAATTCCTACACCCGAATTTCCAGCAGAATTCAAATTATCTCACCTCTCAGGCGAAAAAGACGCTCAACCTTGGGTAGAGATGTTCAACGAGTCATTTATCGATCACTGGAACCACCACGATTTAACAGTTGAAACTGTACGTCAGTGGATGAAAGATACCAGTTATCAGCCAGAATTAGACTTAGTAGCGATCGCACCCGATGGTACTTTTGCCGCTTTCTGCGACTGCCAAATCAAAGCAGAAGAAAATGCCCTTAACCGCAGTAACGACGGCTGGATCGAGTTTTTAGGTACGCGGCGCGGTTTCCGACAAATGGGTTTAGGAAAAGCAGTATTACTCGCAGGATTGCATCACTTAAAAGCCGCAGGTGCAGATACCGCTAAACTCAGTGTCGATGCCGAAAGCTTAACAAATGCAACGAAGTTGTACACATCTGTTGGTTTCCGCCCTGTGGAAACTTGGCTTTCCTGGGTAAAACCATTGTAAGTCTTAACTCTGATCGCTTGTAAAAGTTTAAATCGCGGGAAAGTAATCAGTTGCTTTCCCGTTTTATTTTGTTATATCATCTGCGGAGCACAGCGAACAATGACAGATAGTAAGTAATTTGCCGGACATGATATTATTTTGTATTATTTTTGCGTTTTTCCTCTTTCCTCTTGTTGCGTCACCTCCACATAAATATGCTCCAACCGCACCGGATGACGGGCAATTGAGTCAATAGAAATGCTGTCAAAGCGCAACAAAATCTCCTTTAATTCTAGAGGTTCTGGCAACCAAAAAGCTAAGTCACTACCGTAGCGGCGGGGGGTGAAACCGCATTCTCGAGCACGCGCGATCGCTTTCTCTTCCTCCCGCGTTTTGACAAGGATTACTTCTTGCGCTGGAATCAATTTTCGCAACTCTTCCAAACTGCCCTCAGCCAAAATTTTCCCATTTTTAAGAATCCCAATTCGCTCGCAAAGACGCTCAGCTTCATCTAACAAATGAGTAGTTAATAAGATAGTAATTCCTTGTGCTTTCAAACGTAGAATTAAATCCCAAATTTCATAACGCGCTTCAATATCTAAACCCGTAGTCGGTTCATCTAAAATTACCAACTTAGGTTGATGTACCAAAGCCACAGCAATATTCAATCTTCGCTGCATTCCACCGCTGAGAGTTTCTACTGAACTATTTGCCCTGTCGATCAAATTTACGGCTTTTAAACATTGCCGCACCTGATACCGACGGAGCTTACTATCTAGCCCATAAATTTGAGCAAAAAAATTTAAATTTTCTTCGCAACTAAGGCTTTTGTAAAGCAAATTTTCTTGCGGTGCAACGCCTATTAAAGATTTAGTAGCCTCAGAGATAGGGAAATTATTGATTGTAATTTTCCCGCTATCCGCTCTCAATAAATTGCATAAAATATTGATAGTAGTAGTTTTGCCAGCACCATTAGGCCCCAGTAAACCGTAAATTTCTCCACTTAGAATATGGAGTGTTAAATCTTCAAGCACTGGACGATTACCATAAGACTTACTTAACTTATCAATTTGTAGCATTTTTTCTATACCTCAAATTATCGTAACGCTTCCCAGAGGGCCGCGTTACGGGCAATTAAAACTCCCTTAAAGTCTTCTCTCTACGCTCAACATCCGCCGATAAGACAGCCAACCGCCTCCTACCATTAAAACAGCAAATACAGATAAAAACCAGAAGTTATATCCAATATCAGACAACTCTTTACCGTTTGCCCAGACACCTATCAAGGCCTCATTCATGTGATAAATCGGATTGTATTTAGCAAGTTCTAGTAGATTTTTGGGAAATAGCGAAGCTGGCAAGAATGCACCACCTAAAATTAATAGAGGAACGCCAAAAGCCGCTACCAACGAGTTAACATCTTCAGTGCGTCGTGCAAATTGCGTACCCAGGATGAAGCCAACGCCAACATAAGAAATAATGCTTAATAAGATAATCAAACATCCCAAAGGAATAGAACCTTGAAATTGTGCGCCTAAAAATGCCGCGATCGCATATACTAAAAGTGTCTGACCAATGCCAATACAACTGTGAGCAACAAAAATTCCTAAAAAGTAAGACGTGCCACTGAGGGGTGAAATAAACAAACGTTTAAGAGTTTGTTGTTCTCGCTCTGCTACCACCGTTGCCACACTACCACCTAAACAACTAAAAAATAGCGCCGCACCTACCAAAGTTGCGGGAGCAGCACTTTCAAAAGCTTTAGCAGTTGTGAGCTTAGCACGTTCTGCCAAAATAAATCCGTTGAGAAGTAACACAGAAATTGGAAAAATACTCCAGAAAACCAAGCTTCGTCGCCGCCGCAATAATTCAGTTAAAATGCGCTGCGCTACTGCCAGCGTTTCGTGCCAGTATTTCATAAAAGGGGAAATTTGGGAAGAGATAAATCCAGTAGAGCTGGCCATGCCAACTCTACTATTTTATAGCAACCGCCAAGGCATTTAACACACTCTGATTTCCTGCCACCATAGATTCTCTTCCCTTCTTCCCCTAACCCCTCTTTTCCTATAGTCCCTAGTCCCTAGTCCCTAGCCCCTAGTCCCTAGCTATACTCCTCATTTAATCGAAAAACTTGTGCCTCGGTAGCATCCCTGAAAAGAAGTTATATTTGTGTTATTGAGCTGTTCGAGGACATCGACAAGTGACGGCGTATTAATACTTTCAGAAGGAGAACCCCATTGGTAAGTAAAATTGCCGAGGTAACTTCCATTTCCGTTATAGGTATACTGTTCGATGGGAATTCCTCCAACACCAGAAATAGTTTGTTCGTAGTATCCATTGACGATGATTTTTTCAATTTCTGCCCCTGGTTCTGCGATAATATTCCAGCGGACTGGTTCGTAAGCTGAAAGTGCAAGAACGATGCGCTTATTTTGACGTTCTACTCTTACATCAATCGTGCCAGGGGGATGATTCCCACTACTATTATCTGTTCCTGCTTCATACACACCAATCACATGAAGCTCAGTATCTCCCGTCGAAAAAGCCACATAAGCAGAAAAATCATTAGAACTGCCGATGCCACAGTTCGCATCTGGACTAACTGGCGAAACAGGAATTTTTTCCGCTAATTGTTGTTGAACAGTTGGCACTACCCACAACTTAGTTCCCGCACCTAAAGCAACTATTAAACCCACTGCAATGCCGAGGGGCACAAAATTGGTCAGATGGCGGAAAGTGTCTGAAGTTCTAAATTTTCCTAGTGTCTGTTGTACGGATTCAGCAGTTTCTTTGATGGGATTGTTATTACCATCGAGACAGGCAAGTAAAGCTAAACTTTCTGGCTGTTCGAGCAAACTTTGGACGGTTTTTCCTTCGCCGACATAGATATTTCGGCTTTGTCTGTCTAAAAGCAACCAGTTGCGATCGCTTTCGACTAACTGATAGTCTTTTATAGAAGGATTAACGAGCCGATGTTGCAAGAAAATCTGCCATGCCATATTCTTGCCAGTTCCAAAGTTTTTGCCATCAGAGTACATAAGCTGTTGGATTTCCGGCTCCCAGTGCCAAGCTACCCAACGGCTGTCTCCTTGATAGCCTAACGATTGCTCTAGTCGGGGATGAGCGGTGATGTCTAAGTGCTGAACTAAGTTTGACATGAGAGTTGTTCGCTCCTAGCAATAAAGTTTTGGCTTAACTTATCTTGGCACTTCCACCGCCAACACGCCAACAGGAATTACACTTTTTTTAAAATCCCAACCTTGAGGGTTTTATATAGCAGTTTTCAATGGTGTAGCTACTGCTCTGAATTAGCAATTAGCCATGAGCAATTACCCTGTTCTTATGCAAATGAAAACCGCTATATCATCTACAGACTTTCATTACTGCTGATTTTGAGGGCCGTTAATACTATCCCTAGTTGGTGCAGTTCCTCCCGGCCCAAAAGCACTCGAAGGAACTCTTGGCAGATTAATCCCAGTATTATCTGGAAAGTCTACGCCATCATCGGTATTAGTTCCATTAGCAGGAGATTGACTGCCATTGGGATTACCAAATGTCGGGTTTCCAATATTTCCGGGGTTAGGATTGCCACCTGTATTCCTACCCTGATTATTAGGTGTAGGGACACTTATTCTTTCGCTAGTATCAGGAGTATTAGGAGTATTAGGGTTATTCGTTGGATTAGTTTGGGGATTGCCTGGATTGGTTCTATTGTCTGAATTATTGCGATTGTTACTCACGGGAGCAGTCCTAGTGCTGGCAGCATTGGAGCCGCACAAGGTTCTTAAATCCAGAGTTGCGCCATTTGTAGTTTCGATATAGCAAATCGGTACGTAAACTTCCGGGTTTGATACTCTGGGAAACTCGGAATTTAAAGGCTGGCTGAAAGCAGCCTCCGCCATAAATGGAGTGAAGACAGCCGATAAAGCCACCATGCTATGCCATATTTTCATTAGTATTTCCTCAAGAATTCAAATCTGTTATTTCTAGTATTACCTAGAAAATATTAAGATGTCCTCATTCTCAAAGCGGATAAGTAAGTAGATTGACGTATCACCCTTCGTAACGCCGCCATCTTGGTGATAAAGAATGCTACCAAGACGGCGGTACTACCAATAGATTTTAGTACCTAATTCGCGGGTCGATATAGGCATTTAAAAGATCGATCGCAATACTAGCAACCACGACAATTGCTGCAAAAAATACGACTATTCCCTGCACTGTTGGGTAATCTCGATCTGAAATCGCCTGATAGAGTCGATTGGCTAACCCAGGCCAAGAAAATGTTACTTCTGTTAAGATTGCACCGCCTAAAAGTGCGGCAAAAGTTAATCCTAAAACTGTGATGACTGGAATTAAGGCATTTTTCAGAGCATGAGACCATAAAATCCGTAATTCGGGAATACCTCTAGCTCTAGCTGCTTCTACATAATCCGCTTGCAAAGTTTGCTTGAGGTTAACTCGCACAATGCGCTCGAAAATGCCGCTGAGGAGAATTCCTAGCGTCATGCTAGGGAGTGCTAAATAGTGTAAAGTTGTGAAAAATTGGCTAATATTGCCGCTGAGAAGGCTGTCAATAGCATATAGTCCGGTGAGGTTTTGTGGAGGGGGGAAAGTGACAGGAAATCTGGTTCCCAAGGGAAACCAACCTAACTGGACTGCGAAAATTAATTGTAATACCATACCTGCCCAAAAAGCGGGTATGGAGTAAGTGATGATGCCAAATAAACGGCCTCCGGCATCGAGGATGGTGTTGGGGTGGGATGCTGCTAGGGAACCGACGGTGACACCGACTATTACGGCTATGGCCATGCTAAATACTGCTAGTTCGACTGTTGCGGGGAAATTATCTTGGATAATTTGCCACACGGTTTGGCCGCGACTGGTGATTGAGGTTCCTAAGTTAAAACTTAGTAAGTCTTTCATGTAGTTGAGGTATTGTTGCCACAGGGGGTCGCCTAAACCAAGTTGCGATCGCAAAGCTTCTTTCACGCTGGCCGGAGCTCGCGGCCCCAAAATTGCATCTACTGGGTCGCCGGGGGTAGCTCGCAGCAGTAAAAATACTACTGTGGTAATAGTCCACAGCATCAATGGTGCCAGCATTAAACGACTGAAAATATAATATTGCAGGGCTTTAGAACGGGACATAATATTTGGTAATTGGTAATTGGTAATTGGTAATTGGTAATTGCTAATTGGTAATTGGTAATTGCTAATTGGTAATTGCTAATTGCTAATTGCTAATTGCTAAGTGTAGATGAACATAATATATTATCTGTCATTGCGAGTGCAACGTTGGCGTAGCCTACCCGTTAGGCCGAGAGCAATCTCCCTTAACCTAATGCCTCTCCCCATAGTTGCATAGTTGGGTGTTGGTGGTGCAATTAGGATGGGACTTACTACTGCGATCGAAGAAACCGGTTTTTTTACTAACAGGACTTACGCACCTAACCAAAGAAACCGGGTTTTTTACGAAAATACTTCGTTGTTACCCACAGATTCTCTCAAAAACCCGGTTTCTAGGCCAAGATTC
>NZ_CACA01000375.1:0-36115 GCF_000180455.1 Kamptonema sp. PCC 6506 | reverse complement strand
ATCAGTGTATCTACATAAATAGCAAATGTATCAAATGGGAGTAATTGATAAAACAGTGACTCTGTTTCGTCCAGTCGGTCAAAAAGAGATGGAATTAATTCGGAAAAGTGGTTACACTTCCTTTCCGCCGCGTCTACCTTTCCAGCCTATTTTTTATCCCGTACTTTCTGAAGAATATGCCGTGCAAATTGCACGAGATTGGAATACAAAAGATGCAGCATCGGGATATATTGGTTATGTCACCACCTTTCGAGTTCGTGCAAACTTTTTAAGTCTATATCCGGTACAAACTGTCGGCAGTTCCAAGCATCAAGAATATTGGATTCCAGCAGAAAAATTAGCAGAATTCAATCAAAATATTATCGGGTTAATTGAAGTTATTGGCAAATTCAGAGCATCATAGGAGGTAAAAATGCTAGATTTTAGTCAATTTGAAGTCTTAAGTTTTGATTGCTACGGAACCCTCATTGATTGGGAAGGAGGAATACTGCCAGTATTGAAAAACCTACTGGAAACCCACAATATTAATCAGAGTGACAAGCAGATTCTGGAACTATTTGCAGAATTTGAGTCAGAATTAGAAAAGGACACAAATGGATATCTGAAATATCGGGAAGTTTTGCGACAAGTCGTGAAAAAAATTAGCGAACGGTTTAATTTTGATGTCACAGAATCAGAATTAAACAGCCTTCCTGATTCCCTCAAAAATTGGCAACCTTTCCCCGATACCGTCGAAGCACTAAAAGCGCTAAAAAAGAGATTTCGTCTGGCGATTATCTCCAATACAGACGATGAATTATTTGCCGATACCGCCAAACATCTCCAAGTAGAATTCGACTGGATTATTACAGCAGAACAAGTCAAATCCTATAAACCATCGCCGCGCAATTTTGAATTTGCAATTCAAAAAATGGGCATATCTCCCGATAAACTGCTGCACGTTGCTGAGAGCATTTACCATGATGTTATACCCGTAAAAGCAATGGGTTTATCAACAGTCTGGGTAAATCGGCGTGTTGGTAAAGAAGGATTTGGTGCAACTAAGGCTGCTAGTGGTAAAGCTGATTTAGAAGTGCCAGATTTGAGAACTTTAGTTTCGTTAATTTGAAGGTTTTTAACTCGACATATTAGCCTTCTTTGTAGTTATTATCCCTCGATCGTTCGGCGATTGAAATCGCTACTACACAAACAAAGTCCGCCTACGCGGACTGAAGAATAAAGAGGGTATTTAAGCCGGATTTGGTATTATTTATTTCTTTCTCCCCCTTCCCTTGTAGGGAAGGGGGCTGGGGGGTTAGGTCTTTTTCAAAAATCGATAGATTTAAGCGATCGCGCCATCCTATAGCAACCGCCAGGGCGGTTAGGGGCTAGGGACTAGGGGCTAGGGACTAGGGGAAGAAGGGGAAGGAGGGGAAGAAGGTAATAGAATCAGCGAGTTTGGTGGAACTCAGAACGTCTTAATCGCCTTGGCGACTGCTATAATTACTCCCCTGTCTGCAACTCCGGCTGTGGCTTCCTCGCCACAGTGTAATAACTAGCAATAATTGCCACCATCAGCCACCAAAGCATATTAACTTCCGGTCGATACCAGACAGTATCGACAAAACCGTGAGCCATCATACCAGCTAAAGTTGCGATCGCAGCCATCAACCAAAATCCCTCAATCGATTTTAAATGGGAGATAGGGAGATGTCGATCGACAACTTCATCCCGTGAAATAGGCTCAATTATTTCTCCACCCCGCAGACTTTTGATTTGCACAAACCCCTGATTAAATGTCACCGCTAGCAGCCATAGAAAAGTCATTAAACCAATGAAACCACTTTCTACAGTAATTTCCAGCAGCACAGAATAGGCACTCAAAGCACTATAACGCGGCCGCATATAAAGGGGATAAATTTTGTTAAAAGCCACATTACCAGGGCCAATCCCCAATATCGGGCGATCGCGAATCATTTGAATCACAGCAGTCCAAACATTAATACGGAAATTATTGCTACTATCCCCGCGTCCCACAAAAATACTGGTAACGCGATTGCGTAGAGGTTCTACTAACAGCAACCCCAAAATCAAGACAAAAGCGAAACCGCCCAACCCCGCAGGTAGCGCCCAAGTGCGCCAGAAGCGCGGCATTCGAGGACTAAACCAATACCAGATCAAAATCGAAAACACCACCATCAGAACCACGCAGCCAATCCAAGCCCCCCGGCTATCAGTGAAGCGCAAACAAGCACCATTAACTAACAGCATCGTCACTGCCAGAGCTTTTGGCCCCCACCCTTTCCAGACGAAAATTGCCGCAAAACTTAAAGCAATTGCAGGTAATAAATATGCACCCAAAAGGTTAGGATTGCCCAAATAACTATAGGCCCGCGTTAAATTTGCCTGAGTCGAGGTGGGGTCATTCCAAGTTGCCAATGGAGGAACCTTATCTATCCACTGTCGTATCCCGTAAAAACTAACAATGAGGGCAATATGCAAATAAAGCGCAATTAACCATCCTCGTAGTTTAGGCGATCGCAACACCCTAGCCATCAACGCAAAAAACACCAAATAAAGCGTCAGCTTACCCCAACCTACAAACGCCGCCGCCTTCACCGGTGACATTGCCGTTGCTACCGTTACCACACTCCAGTACAACAAAACCAGCAAATGAATAGGCGTAAAAACAATCACCTGCCGATCGGAAAGTGTCATTAATACCCAAAAAGCACCACCAGCAACTAATAGTAAACCTATTAACGCATTGCCCACAAAAGGAGCCAAAGCAAAAACCAGGGAAAGTAAAACAAAACCGAGGGGTTCTGCCCACTGCATCAACCAGCTACTCTGCCGCCAACTCCCCAAAGATCCACAAGTCAAACTGTATAAATAACTTGCACTCCGCCACTGGTAAAGTGGCAAATTAAAAAGCGTCAACTGCTGCCAAACTGAGTTCATTTTTAATTTGTTAGTTTTTTCTAATTGGTAATTGGTAATTGGTAATTGGTGGTAATTGGTAATTGGTATTTTTTTACCTGATTCAGTGTCCGAAAACTAACAGTTAACAGTTAACAGTTAACCTTCCAACAATTCCATTGCATTTAAACAGGGTAGTGCCAACATATATCGATATCCAGAATCTGGCGAACCTTGAATTGATAGTTGACCCCCTTGGATCTCCACCAATTGACAACAGAGCAATAACCCTAGACGTTCCCGTGCCCCGTAGCCAGCTAGCTGCGGTGTCCTATCTGCCTCGTCAGCCGCAACTAGGGCTGCCAATTCAGAAAACGAGAGTGCCAGACGACTCAATCCCTGCGTAGGTAGCGATCGCGCTTGTTCATCCATCAGAGGCTCATTATTACCAGACTTCCCTTCTGAATAGTTGGCTCTTGCACCGTTTAATAAGTAGTCGGAGTAGAGTTTAGCATGGGGAAGGCTATCTCCTAACCAAGGGTGAAAAACCCAAACTGCAATATTAATTCCCTCTTCTTTGCGAGACAGGTGAATCCGAATCATGCTACCTGCCCCAGTAGACTGAATCACACTAAATACTAAGTGGTGTAGCATTTGTTGGACTTTATCTTTATCCAGCAACCAGAGCCGAGGGCCGGGGCTGATGGAGAGAGAAATTTCTTGCTCTTGCCGAGAAACCACCTGCGATAGAGAGCCTACAACCTGTTGGCATAAAGTTTCAATATCGACAGCCGAACGTTTGAGCTGTGAAGGACTGTCGTCCAGTTCTGCGAGCCCAACAATTTCTTCCACGAGCGATCGCAACTGCTTGCTACTGTTTTGAATGATATCGAGGTATTCCTTTTGTTTGCTTGTCAGCGGGCCATAAATTTCTTGGTTGAGAACACTCGCCATGCCGACAACTGAAGTGAGCGGAGTTAGCAATTCCTGCGCCAAGTAAGTCAGCAATTTTACTTTAATAGAGTTATTAGACAGATCTGCGGGTTGGTTAATCATTAGTCATTATTCAATGTTCGCTACTCATTTGCTGAGCTTCTAGAGGTATCGCAAAAGACTGTTAAGATTGAATCATTCCTTCTAGAGCTACTTGCAAATCTTGAGTTAGCTCTGCTACTGCTAATCTGCGACTTGCTTGATAGCTATCCCAACGGTCTGAAACTGATATCGGTTGCCCTACTGTCATTTTCACCCGCTGTTTCCCTAACTGAGGTCTACTAAAAGGACTTCCACCTTTGATTCTAGTTACTACATCCCATAGTAGTAAAGTGGTTTCTGCAAAACGCTCTGCCGTCGGGTTTTCTTGTACGTATTTCCCTGTCACGGCGACAAAGCTTTCTACCAGTCTCATGTGCCACATCCGCAAGTTTGCTTCTTCGGCGATGCGGTCTGCCAATCCTCTTTCTAAGCGTGACAAAGCGGCAACGTCTTTAATATCTTCTCGGTAAATATAATCCCAGCCTGCTTGCTCTAAACGGCGACACCGATCTATTAAACTCCCCTTCGGCTTGATGTTAAAATATTGTTCTGCTACTTGCAGGGAAATATTTAGAAGGTTAAAAAGTCGCTGCATTAAAACTTCGTTAGCTGAGTCAGCCATTGCTTCAGGAATTGGAAAAGATGTCAGGTCGGGCGTATTTTTTGGTAAGGTTTGATGGTAAAATCTAGTATAAAATTCTTCCATCATCACCAGTAAATGACCGCCCAATCGGATTAAGCGTGGGTAAAGAGAATTTTGATTTGAATCATTTAATTCTCCCACATTTACTCGCTCTATAGTCGGTAAACCGCAATCAATTTCTAATTGAGTTAAAAGTTTTTGTAAGGGTTCCCAAGGAGCCTCTGCGTAACGATACTGAATACCTACGGGTACGATGAAAACTTGTTCCGTTCGTCCAGCTTTGTACAGATCTTCTACGCACCAGAATCCCATTTGGGCAATGCCCGGTTCTAGGGGGCTGACTATTTCATTGTGCCCGTTAGTTGCTCCTTCTGGGGCGGCGGCAATCGGGAAGCGGCTGTTAGCAAATAATTCGCGGGCGGAACGCAACCCCACTCTGTCTATTTTGCCGCGAATTATGGGCGTACCGCCTAATCTGGAATAGAGCCAGCCTACGGTGTCACCAGCCCACAAAGGAATGCCGCGATCGTAGATAAAGTGAGAATGTAGGGGATATTTGAGCGTTATTCCCTCTTTTCTAGCTACTTGGGGTAGTATTTTCCAAAACAGTTGTGCCAAACAGAAAGGATCGTCTGTATTCGGATGACGAAATGCGACTAAAAAACGGACTTTACTATCTTGAAATTGCTCGAACAGATGGGCGAGAGTTTTGACATTCTCGGCTTCTATTTGGCTAATGGGTGTCCGCACTTTCAGCCACCAAGGAAGAAGTTGTTGGCATCCCCAGAGCACTAGGGGGTTAAAGTCAGGAGGTATAAATTCTAGAGGCCGCTGAACGTGCGTAGAGTTGGGCATTTTTAAGACTAGGGGCTAGGGGCTAGGGGCTAGGGGCTAGGGTTAAGAAGGGGTAAGGATTTGGGGGCTAGGGGCTAGGGGCTAGGGGCTAGGGTTAAGAAGGGGTGAGAATTTGGGGGCTAGTCTTTATTAATTAGAAATTAGACTTTTTAACAGGAAAAGAAGAAATAAGTAAATCTACCTAATTAAACATAAGATACCGATGGCTAAAAAGTTAGCTTTATAAGCATTCTTCCTTCTTCCTTCTACTTAATATACCTTTCACCTTTTCTCTAACCAGAAAGTCCCTCTTCTCTTCTTTCCTCCTTCCCTAGCCCCTAGCCCCTAGCCCCTAGCCCCTAGTGTTCAGATAGAAGCAACCGGATTAGAAATCATTTCTTGAAACTGAATGGCATCCGATCGCGGATCGCAGTGGGTAACTTTCACTTCTAAGCGATCGCCTATTTCCACAGGCCGACTAAACCGCATTGCCAACTCTAAGCCTAACTCTTCTAACAACACTAAGCCCACATTGGTATCTTCCCGCAGCCAGCGTAACATCATTGCTTGCCACACTTCCCCAGCATGGCGACGCAAATATTCCAACCCCCAATAACGGTTAGTTTGGCGTTCTACATTTGATGCTTCTTTCACTGCCGGACTGAGGCTCATAATCATTTCTAGCATCTGTTCTGCCGAAAATGGCGGGGTTTCCCCTCGCAGGTGGGCTTTAATCTGGAAATGAGCCAGCAAGTCCATATAACGCCGAATGGGTGATGTGACCTGAGTATAAGCTTCTAATCCTAAACCTGCGTGTCGTGCGGGCATCAAACTCATCTCGCTACGGGGCATACAGCGGCGTACTGCACAGGCGCGGGCTGGGCCAGCGGGCAATTGCAGCAATTCTTCCTCTGGGGGGAGTTCGGGTTGGGGCTGATGGCGATAGGGTAGCACTAGGCTATGAGTTTGACCGTATTGTGCGGCGACTTCTCCAGTTAAAATCATCATTTCTGCTACGAGTTCCCGCGCGGGGGAGTCATCCAAGACGTGGACGCTAACATCATCACCGCAGACTTTGATGACGGATTCTGGCATATAGATGCTGATCGCGCCTTGGGTTTGTCTCCAACCATGTCGCACTTTGGCCCAAGCTGCGATCGCGCTAATTTCTGGTTCGGCTGCGATCGCCAGATGTAACATCTCGTCTACATCTTCGTAAGTCAGGCGATAAGTGGGCTTAATTAACGTGATGTGAATGCTGTAATCCTGTATTGCCCCCGTTTCGTCCAAAATCACTCGGAAACTCAGGGAGGGGCAAACTTGCCCTTGTACGAGGCTCATGGGCCCTGTTGCCAGCTCTGGCGGGAACATTGGCACCATGCCCGTAGGCAAATAAACTGTAGTAGTGCGCTTTCTAGCTTCTAAATCGAGCTCGTCACCAGGAGAGAGCAAGCTAGTCGGATCGGCAATGTGTATCCAAAGCTGCTGCTGACCGTTTTCCAAAAATTCTAAGCTCAGACCGTCATCGATCTCTGTCGTGCTTTCGTCGTCAATGGTGTAAACCTTGAGGTGAGTCAAATCGAGGCGATCTGATTCCGAGTCAGGCGGGGGGTTTTCGAGGCGAGAACAAGCCAATTCCAGTACCTTTGCAGAAAAGTGGGTCGGGATCTGGCTGCGCCGCAAAAATAAGTTTTCGTGGAGACTCCAAAGACCGAGATCGACGAGCAGTTGAAAGGCGGCTTCGGGAGTTTCCGAGCGTCCCAAGCTGGCTAATGTTTCTAAGGCGGGGGTGCGGTGTGTTGCTTCCTCTCCGAGTAGAGCAAAGCGTTCTAAGGCATCGAGGCGGGTGCGATCGCTCTGCTGCCACTCTACTTCATCCCCTGCGAGTCTGGCCTTGACCCGTTCCCAAAATCCATGTAATTCTAGTTGTCGCTGCCTTTCAACTTCTTGCTGATGTTTAATTTCAGCGACCATCGCCATTGAACGCGGTTCGTAGCGATCGCCTTTTTGTTTGAAGTAAAGTTTATCTACTGACAGTAAATAATATGCCGCGTAGCACTGAGGTGGAGTTGCTTCTGAAAACAGTAGCATTGCCAAACCTGGTGGATCTACAGTTTCCCCATCCTCAACCAACAGTTCCCAAGCGACTTCTAAACTCGTTGGGTCTGAATAATTCTCCACTTCCTTGAGGAATGTGGGAATTTGGGTAGGTTTGTAAGTTTCCCCAACTACCTCATAGCTAATTTGCTTAGGCGGTATGCTGTGGGATTGACTATTTTCGTCTACCACCACCCAGTTTTTTTTACCATCAGGACGATCTGCTACGGCAAGTCGGCGCTCACCGTGCAGTCGAAATTCAATTAAGGTTCCCTTCTCCACAAGCTGTTGCCAACGAAGCGTGCTATTTTGCGGACTATCTGCAAGTTAAAGTGCGCTTTGGCAAGTTTAATTAACTACCGCTATGCCGATGGCTTTCGCAGGAGGCTTGCGCTTTACGCCAATCGCCCTTGACTGGATCGAGTCTAGCAGATTTGTCGATCCACGCCTATAGCTTTTTCTGGAGTTTTTCTAGCCTTCTTGATTGACGAAGGGCATCAAAGCTAGAATTCTGGCTCTTTTGATGCCTGTGGTCAAGTCTCGCTGCTGTTTGGCAGTCAATCCTGTGATCCGGCGGGGTAAAATTTTCCCGCGTTCAGTTACAAATTTGCGGAGTAAATCGACATCTTTATAGTCGATGGGATCTCCTGGCTTAATTGGCGAAACACGGCGGCGAAAATATGTCATGGTAATTGATAGTTGATAGTTAGTAATTGGGAAATGCTAATTGCTAATGGCTAATTGCTAATGGCTAATTGCTAATGGCTAATTGCTAATTGTTCCACTAGCTATTAGCTATTAGCTGTTAACAGTTAACAGTTAACCGTTAACCAATTACTTAATTTCCTTATGGACTGTGTGCTTGTTACAATGGGTGCAGAACTTTTTGAGTTCTAGTCTCGCCGTAGTGTTACGACGGTTCTTAGTGCTAGTGTACCTGGACACGCCATTTGAGCGCTTGTTTGAGTTGGTTCGGCACTCGGTACATTCTAATGTAATGATGATTCGGACACCTTTAGCCATAATTCTAAAAAGATTTGGACTAATTGACACTTCCCCAGTCTAACGACATGGGAATTTTACAGGACAACCTTTTTGGGATAAATCCACAAAAAACTTGATTCTTAAAGCCTGAGTCTCACAGCGACTACCCACTCGCTCAGAGGTACTGAGTTTATAAGCCTACTATTCAGACACAATTTCTTATCATCTCACATTGCGCTGTATTTGGTCAAGCATTTTTCTAAGTTTAATGTCAAGGGAGTAGCCCCGGCGGGTTCCTACGATGATGGTTTGGGCGAAGCGATCGTGAAAGGCTTGCTGGTATCTCTCGGTGTCGGCTAAGGCTACGGTACAGTCTAGGGCCAGGGGTAGCATCAGTAATAGGACGGCGGCGTTGCGGCTGGTTAGACCGGTAAATGCGATCGCACTTAGGGCGGCCCCAATGCCAAGTATACCCTCGCGCTTGACTAATTCTTGGATAGTGGGAGTTCTGTTAAAGCGGGTATCGATTACCCTCATGTCTAAGGCCCAATGGCCAAGGCTTTGACCTTGGTTTCTGACGGCGAGGAAGACTCGCATCAGCAGCCAAAGGATGATGAAGAATAGGAGTTGGACGAACCAATTAGTACCGAGAATTAGGCTAATTAAGGATGCGATCGCCCAGTCGATGGCGAAGGCGAAGGCCCGGCGATTAATTGGGACTTTTGGGGGAAGGGGCACTAAGTCTGAGCTCATAGCGGGGGAATGCGGCTGATTACTTTATCTATTTTGGCATTTGATTCTTTGGTTGAGGTGAAGGAGAGTTACCAAGCGGCGCTGGAGGCATTTAATCGCTCCTTGGCGATCGCGCCTAATAATGAGTCTATTCGCAATCAGCGCGATCGCCTGCAACAATTTCTGGATAATTTATAATCATCCAAAAAACAAGAAGGAAGCAAAATGATTTCACAAACTTTACTAGAGCTTGAACGTTCAATTCTTTCTCTGTCCATCGAAGAACAACTTTGGCTACTGGAACGCATCGCTCATCAAGTGCGAAAAAGAACTTACACAGCTCATAAATTGGGTGATGCTAAATACATGGAGGAACAAATAGCAGCGATGGCATTAGATCCCGATATTCAATTTGAAATAGCTGCTATCAATCAAGAGTTTATTGTTGCAGAAATGGATGGTTTATAAAAATTGGGAATATTTAATTGATGTTAGCGATCGCGCCTAGCCAAGTGTATATTCAGAATCTACGCGATCGCCCCAATGAAAAATCACCATTTCCTTTTCAAGCCGCAAACGGATGTTCACCAACGCCTAACTCTTTTTTAGACTTTTCCAACTTTTCCCAAAGTAATTCAATCTCAGAAATTGCCTGAGCTAGAGGAATCTTCCCATTAGTAGCCAAAGCACTGATGTAACTCACTCGATGAGCAAACTCTTGCAAATTCGCATCAAAAACTAAATTCTCTGGCTTGACATCGCCGTAGTAACGACACTTAGGATATAGAAAGCTTGAATTATTAAGCATTTTTATAATCTCCTTTAAAATTCATTTTTTACCCTTGTTTCTAATATAAGGTAGAATTTATCGAGTGTGAGTGATGAGAAGGCTATATAAATATGAGCTGAAGCATCAACATAAGTGATAACTGTCATTGATAAATGTGACAATAATCACAATTGATCGGGATTCACCACAGAGGAAACAAATAGTTATACTTACTGAAGTTAAAAGTATTTCAACTCTTCACTTAAGACTGTCACAGATGCCTGTAAATGCGCGATCGCCCCATCCCAAACGCCCACTGTCTCAACTTTTGATCCTACTAGCCCTAGCAGCATTTACTGCTGTTGCCGCTATCCATTTCTACCCAGATTTAACTACCGTGTTCCAAACCCCTCAATCGATCGCCACACCACCGCCAGAAATAGAGAATATCCTCAAAGGTAAGCGCAAAATTGTCACGGTTGGCGACAGCATCACGGAAGCGGGGAAGTATACAGGGGGATACGTCTGGCTGTTGCAAAACTATTTAAACGCTCTCTACCCTAGTCAAAAAATTGAGATTATTAACGCCGGAATCTCAGGTAACAAGTCTACGGATATGCAGGCACGTTTCCAAAAAGATGCGATCGCTAAAAATCCCGATTTAATTACTATCAATGTCGGCGTTAACGATGTTTGGCTGGCATTTTTTGACTTCCGCACCAACCAAGTCCACCCTGAAGGCAATCTCCCAGCAGGTGTACCATTAGCAGTGTACCGCCAAAAACTCACCGAAATGGTGCGATCGGCTCAAGCCGCAGGCATTCGAGTTGCCTTGCTGTCTCCTACCCCAATTAGAGAAGTGCTGCACGGCCCTGAAAATCGCCGCTTACCAGAGTATATGGCTGTGATGCGTCAGATCGCGATCGAGAATAACTGTCTGTATATTGACCTCAACTCGCCATTTCGGGAAGTGCTAATCGCCTTTCAGAAACACGCAGGGCGATCGCTTAACCTATTAACAAGGGACGGCGTACACCCCAACCTCGCCGGCAACCGCATTATTGCCTACACGATTCTGCGGGGATTAGGCATTTCAGAGAAAGATATTCAAAGCGTACAAGTAAAATATTAAAAGGGAAGAGATAAGGGAAAATAGAAGATGCAGAAATGGGGAAAATAGCAAAATTTCCCTCTTCTTTCTTCCTTCTTCCTTCTTCCCTCTTCCTTCTTCCTTCCCCATCTCTGCTGTATGCAAACGCAAGAGTTTCTAGAGCGGTATCAACAGGGAGAGCGCAACTTTGCTCACATTGACCTTAGCGGTGCGAGTTTAAGCGGGGCCAACCTGCGGGAAATTGACCTCACAGGCGCTAACCTCACAGGTGCAAATCTCAGTTGGGCATTTTTGAGCCACGCTAAATTAGTAGGCGCTTGCTTACGGCGGGCAGATCTCCGCAGTGCGATGCTCACCAGTGCTAATCTTAATCAGTCAATATTGAGCGGCGCAAATCTTACTAAAGTAGATTTACGACTTGCTTATTTACAAGAAGCAGACTTGAATTGGGCAATATTTCAAGAAGCGGATCTTAGCGGCGCTGACCTTCAAAGAGCTAAATCCGATCAAATTAATCTCGAAAAGGCAAAACTCGATGGGGCGCGATTAATGGGTGCGGAATTAATGGAGGCAAATCTTAACCGTGCCAGTCTTGCAGGAGCTAATTTAACTGGTGCTAATTTGCGAGAAGCACACTTAGCAGAGGCTAATTTGCGAGAGGCTATTTTAAAGGGTGCTAATTTGATTGAAGCTGACCTCAATGGTGCGATCTTACGGTCAGCAAATTTGACTGAGGCTGATATGCACCGAGTAGTTTTAACCGGGGCAGATTTAACAGAGGCGGTGCTTAATGGTGCTGATTTAAGTCGCGCTAATTTGACTGGTGCTTATTTATTAAAAGCAAGTTTTAAGAAAGCACATTTACTCCGTTCTAACCTCCAAGAAGTTTATTTACTGTGGGCAGATTTGACAGAGGCGAATTTGCGCGGTGCGGATTTACGCAAGGCAGATTTGAGCGGTGCTTATCTCAGCGATGCAATATTAAGCGAAGCAGATTTAAGAGATGCTCTGTTGATTGAGGCCCATCTAATTCGCACGAATTTGGAAGGGGCGCAGCTAACGGGATGCTGTATTCATAATTGGCATACTGAGGAGGTTAATTTCTCGAAGGTTGAGTGTAGATATGTTTTTAATCAGTTTAATTATACTACTAAAAGTCCTAGTAATCGTTATCCTGTAGGTCGAGATTTTGAGCCGGGAGAATTTGGCAATCAGGATCGAGAAAATAGTTCTATAATCGAAGTATTTTTTCCTGAGTTTCCTAATTGGGAAGCTTTGGTATTTACGGTGGCTCAGGTGGAATTGGAAAGTCGGGAACTTAAACTGAATATCCAATTTTTTGAATCGGCTGACGATCGGCATTTACTGCGGTTAAGCGCGAATAATTTGGTGAATGCAAAAATTTTAGCTGAGCATATTTTACAGCTTTATCCTGAGATGTTACAGCGAGTTTTAAGTCGGCGGATAGAGATTTTAGAATTACTCGATCTGGCTGTTGTAGTTAAGGATAAATCCAGGCCAATCGAAGAAACGACGATGCCAGTTTCACCGTCACCTCAGCAACAGGAACTCACGGATAAACGGCGAGAGATATATAAAGAGATATCGCGTCAAATTAAGTTTATTGTGATGACTCAAACTCCTGATAAATTTGTGGAAAGTGTGGAGCGGTTGTTGGATTATTTGAAGCTACAGGGGGTTTCAACTGAGGACATTCAAAAGAAGGTTGTAGGTCAAGTTATTTTGCAGCGGGCTAAGCAAGATCGGGGGTTTTTAGAGCAATTAATAAGATGGGAAAAAACTGCTTCCGAGCACGCTCGGTTTTCGATGGTGGGTGAGGCGGTGAGGTTAGCGATCGCACTTGTTTGGGAGCAGGAATAAGTAATTAAAAATTAAAAATTAAAAAGGAAATTGTAAACAAAGCCCGATTCCCTAATCATAGCTACGCTTTACCCACCACATCCAAGTCCCTTTTCGCAGCAAGTATAGTATAATTGGTAAATATGATAAGGGCAAAATTTGTACAGAAATTATGACTATCGATTTACAGATTTTTCAAACTGTAATCAAGATGCCAGAATCTCTCAAACAAGAGATATTGCATTATGCAAAATATTTACTTGAGAAACACGCAAAAACTGAATCATCTCAAGAACAATTTGAACAACCTCATGGTTATGGTAGTTGGGCCGGTCAAATCGTTATGTCTGATGATTTCGATGAACCCCTGGAAGATTTAAAGGAATATATGTAACATGGAATCCCTTTTAGATACTCATGTCTTTCTGTGGTATTTGCTTGGCGATCCGAATCTAAGTAGTAAAGCAAAAGAAGCGATCGATACTAAAACAGATTTGTATTTTAGTATTGCCAGCCTTTGGGAAATATCCATTAAAATCAATGTTGGTAAGCTTCAACTAAATCGGTCATTTGAATACCTGCCAAAGGAATTGCAATACATTAACGCTCAAATTCTACCAATTACATCTAAAGATACTGAGATTTACGCACTTCTTCCTCTCCATCACCGAGATCCTTTCGATCGCATTCTGATAGCACAGGCGATGAATCATTCGCTGGTTTTGATTAGTCGCGATGAGGCTTTTGATGCTTATCCAATTCAGCGGGTTTGGTGATAAGAAGGCAAAATTAAATACTAGCGATCGCTCCACCCTCATAAAGCTAGAATCACACTCAATATTTCCGCTTACTTAACATTGCTAAATAAAACCGTGTTCTGCTAAAAAATCTGGCGTAATTTCTCCCATACTGCTAACAGCAGTTTCTTCCCATCCAGAACTAGAATCAGAAGATAACATAGAGTTACTACGAATGAATTTCGCTACATATTTACCCAAAATATCTGCTTCAATATTTACCCAACTCCCCGGTTTCAAATCCCGCAGATTAGTTTCACTATAACTATGGGGAATTACAGCCACTTCAAACCAGTTGCCGACTGCATCGCAATCTGCCACAGTTAAGCTGATGCCGTTGACGGCGATACTGCCTTTGGGAACGATGTAGGGTGCAATTTGACGCTGCCAAACTGAGGCTGCTGCTGGCGGCGCTGTAAACCGCATTTCCCAAGCATTTGCAGTGGCCGCTGACTCGACTAAACTGCCGATCCCGTCTACATGGCCTGTAACGAAATGACCGCCGAGTTTGCTGCCGGCGCGGAGAGAGGTTTCAATATTAACGCAGGCGTTGGGTTTGAGGCCGAGAGTGCTGCGGCTGAGGGTTTCTGGGGAGGCGATCGCGACAAAGCCTTGAGACAAAATTTCCACCGCCGTCAGACATACGCCATCGATCGCCACGCTATCCCCAATGGCCAAATCCCGCAAAATCGCGTCTGTATTGCCCGACACACAGGACACTTGCAAGCGATCGCCAGACATAGCCTCAAGCGTTCCCAATCCCTGAATTAATCCTGTAAACACCACAACCCCCCGCTATTCGATCTTTAAGCACAATCCGTTGTCGATTCAGGCAAAGATCGAGGCATACTGGAATTTAGGTCATGTCGGTGCCCCGATTCTCCACCGCCTTACAGTATCCCATGAGGCCGATCCGATGATTGAAATGAAAGTCGCAGGAATTGCCTTGGATGCAGCCACGCGCAGTCCTATTGTCCTGTTGAGAGACGCTACGGAGCGGCGGGCCTTGCCTATTTATATCGGTCAGGAGCAGGCAAAGGCAATAATTAGCGCTCTGGAAAGCCAAAAGCCTCCTCGGCCGCTTACTCACGATCTCCTGGTCAACTTCCTAGAGGCGTGGAATCTGACTCTGGAGCGAGTAGTAATTCACTCCCTGCAAGATAACACCTTCTATGCCGTCCTGATCGTCCGCTCTGGAGAAGTCAAAAAAGAGATTGATGCTCGCCCTAGCGATGCGATCGCCCTCGCACTTCGCACCAATAGCCCCATTTGGGTAATGGAAGAAGTGATCGCCGATGCCTCTATCCCCGTGGATCGAGACGCTGACGAAGCCGAACGCAGAGCTTTCCGAGAATTTATCTCCAACCTCCGCCCGGAGGATTTAATTCAAAGAGGAGGATCGATCGGCGGAGAATTTTCCTAACAGGCAACAGGCTTGAGGCAAGCGGCCAAAAGCAAGACAGTTATTAGTTATCAGTTATGAGTTACAGCAGTAAATCATTGTCCTGAAGCCAAGAAAAGCCTTTTGTGCCTCTGCCTCTATCCTGTAATCCTAAAAGTCTGATTTATGCGTTATCGAAGGTTTGGGAAAACAAATCTGCACTTATCTGTTTTTTCTCTAGGCACAATGCGCTATCTGGCTTCTGAGGAAATTGCTATAGCCACTGTCGAGCGTGCAGTCTCTATGGGAATTAATCACCTAGAAACAGCTCAGGGTTATGGAAAAAGTGAGGAATATCTCGGTGCGGCTATTCGTGCGGGATTACCAAGACAACGCGATCGCCTTCACATTACCACGAAAATTTCCCCCACTTCCAATACCGATACAATGGAGCGCTCTATCGATGAATCTCTAAAACGATTAAATCTAGATTATCTCGACTGTTTAGCAATTCACGGCATCAATACTTGGGAACATTTAGACTGGGTACATACTTTTCTACCAACTCTTAAAGCTGCTGTCACTGATGGCCGAGTGCGGCACATCGGGTTTTCTACTCATGGCCCTTTAGAGTTAATTCTAGCTGCCATCAATACAGATTATTTTGAATTCGTTAATCTACATTATTACTATTTTTTTCAGCGGAATGGGCCCGCGATCGAGTTAGCCTCGGAAAAAGATATGGGCGTGTTCATTATTTCTCCTGCTGATAAAGGAGGCCGACTTTACACCCCACCCGCAAGCCTTAAAGAATTATGTTTGCCCTTTTCCCCACTAGAATTAAACTATAGGTTTTTATTAAGCGAGCCTCGGATTACGACCCTCAGTGTTGGGCCAGCTAACCCAAATGAATTAGAATTACCTCTGAACTGCTGCGATCGCGATTATCCCCTAACATCCGCAGAAATTGCCATCTTCGATCGTTTAGAAACTCAATTCGCAGCCAGTTTAGGAACAGATAAATGCAGTCAGTGTTTCGCTTGCTTACCCTGTCCAGAAAATATTAATATTCCTGAAATATTACGTTTGCGTAATCTCGCTGTTGCCTATAATATGATAGACTTTGGTAAATACCGTTATGGAATGTTTGAAAATGCCGGACATTGGTTCCCAGGTGTTAAGGGAAATCGATGTACAGATTGCGGCGAATGTCTGCCTCGATGTCCAGAAAATCTAGATATTCCAGCTTTATTAAAGGATACTCATCAACGGCTATCTGGTACTAGCGGCCGTCGGCTTTGGGATTAATTAACTGTTATGTTAGTGGTGAGTTGTTAGTGGTTAGTTGTTGGTTGTTATTGGTTTCTTAGGACTCCCTGCGGAAGTCCCAGAAACCGGGTTTTTGAGTCGTATGTGGGTTATAACGAAATATTTTCGTAAAAAACCCGGTTTCTTTGGTTGAGTGCGTAAGTCTTGTTTCTGTCATTGTTCGCTGTGCGAAGCAATCCCCAACCCTTCCTAAATCGTTAAAATGCTCAGTATTGTCTATGCTATTCTTATACCATTTATCTAAAAGTATGCTACAGTCCACATCGTTGACTTTACTACATAGAAGCAATCTCAGTCTAAGGCGATTGCTTCGCTACGCTCGCAATGACAACTAACAACTAACAACTAACAATGAAAATATTAAACCTATTTTTGCTAATTAACTTTTCCTTTTTTCTTCCCAGTTTACTAGGGGAAAAAACTGCGATCGCATTTGCTCAACCGTCAACCTGTCCCACTACAAGTTGGTATCAGTTACCATCACCTCCTTTATCTCAAACAGAGCTAAGTATCCCCAGCCTTTGGTTAACAAAACAACAATTTGGTGGTAAACTATTAGACAACTGGTTTGTTGAATCTAATAATTGGGTAATTCTGATAGTTAACCGACAACTCTGGAGTTTATTGGATTATTTAGAGCGTTACCAATTTGTCAATCAATTCGGTACAGCGGCGAGAGATTACGGTTATAACGTTCGCGTTTGTAACCCTCAAGGAGAAGCTTTAGCAATCTACTCTTGCAAATTCTCGACCGCTCAAAATAATCCTTCTACTCAACTAGAATGTAACCTAGAACTAGATTCTTTATCTAATGGTGGACTGCGCGGTAAACCGAGACGATTTTAATTCTCGGCTCGGTTAGAAACCGGGTTCCTATCAAAATCTCTGCTTCTTTAACCCAAACTGTCTCAGAAACCCAGTTTCTCAACTTGTAATATAATATTGGGAAATGATACAATCTTAGATCTTTCCAGACCAGGTGTCTGGGAAACTTATGCGGTAACAGTCCGCGATGTAGAGCATCTAACAGGTTATAACTTCTTCTCCGGACTTACTCAAGAACTTCAGGATGCTATTGAGGAACGCCGTAACACCAACTTTTTCCTCAATACATCTACCTAATGCGAGACTGATATCGTGTCCTGTTGATTACCATAACAAAAACTGTTAGTAGTGCAGGCTGCAGAAGGCAGGCTCTTGCAGATGGCAGCCCGCACTACTAATCAAAATCCGATGGCTGGTTGAGCCGTCGGGGACGATCTAACTTTCCGTTTCGCTTAATGAACTCCCAAGCATCTTTGAGGAACTCTCCATCAGGAAGGATGATATTGTTTCCAGCAATATCGTCTGGATCGAAACGGATGGCTCCCGTCAAATCAACATTCCATATACCCCCACCGTTAGAATCATTCCATATCGCTCCCTCCAGATTAATATTTCTCATGTTACACTCGGAAAAAGTTATGCGATTTAGTTGAGCGCCTCGGAAAGTAGCTCCTTCCAAATCGACAGATTTTAAGTAAGCATTTTGCAGGTTAGCACCATCCAAATACACTCTCCTCCAGTTGGCATGGTGAGACCAAATAAGAGACAAATCGGCACCAGATAAATTAGCGCTTTCCAAGTTAACTTCGTGAAGGTTGCTGTCTATCAAACTAGCTCCGCTCAAATTAGCTCCGCTCAAATTAGCTCCACTCAAATTACTACAATCGAAGCAGATTCCAGGTAAGTTAGCTCCGCTCAAATCGATACCGCTCAAGTTAGCCCTCCTAAAATGTCTGTTTCCGGCAGCATAGCTACTTAGCAAATACTCGGTAGTTATATCAGTCATACTTTAACACCTCGACTGAATGATAGTAAAATCAGCTTTGAGTAAAGTTTAGCATTCATCGCTCCGTGCAATTTTCGTTTCGGATCGTTCCATCTGGCATGACGGTATCTTTAAAGTAGGCATCCTCGATAGCGTTAAAAATAGCTTGATCGAGATCCCGACTATTGATACCAAAGAAGTTAGTTCGAGTTAAGTTTGCTTTGCCAAATTCTAAACCAATATTATTGGAAATTTCATTAGCATTTCTGAAATCAGCATCAGTTAAGTTAGCATATCCAAAAGAAGTTCCCAGTACTTTCGATCCACTAAATTTACACCCACTCAATTTGGCACTGTGGAACTTAGTCTCTTGCAAGTCGGTTTGACTAATCCCTCTTTTGTCACTCTGGGAAAATAAAAATGAGAGCCAAATTTTCAACTGTAAATAGCTCAAGGATTTGAGCATTTATTTTCTAACAAAATGGCTGAAATCAAGGTTTTTGGTAAAAGTCTTATGCTATAAGCATCCCAGATTATTTTCTGCCGAAAGTGACAAAAGAGGGATAAGGTGGGCGCTCGCTGACAATCATCTATGGCATGAATTACAAGCTTTTCGCAGCGAGCGCCCACCCTACATTTAATTGTATCCAGATACTAACAACTAACAACTAACAACTAACAACTAACTATTCTTAATATTTCTGACTTCTTGCCACAACGAGCGATATTGCTCAATAGCTACATCCGGGAGAGGAAAAAGAAATTCACTTTTAGAAATAACCTCTGATTCCGGCAAAAGTAAACGATTAATACGAAGTTGTTCGGGCAAATCTTCACGCTTCATGCTAATAATAACAGGAGAGCTAGCTTGAGTTAGCAGAGACATTTGAGTAGCTATTTGTGGCTGCCAACAAAAATCGATCCATTGTTCTACTAACGATAAATTTGATGATTGATTAGATACCGGTTGTACCCACAAATCTACCCACATTGATGTTCCAGAAATTGGAACTACTGCCCCAATTTCTTTCTGATTCTGCATTAGCCGCAATACATCCCCAGACCAACCAACCGCAGCCCAAGTATCTCCTAAAACTAGAGGTTGTAGGTAAGAATTAGAACTATACAGTTTAGTTTGTCGATGTAAGTTGCTCAATTCTTCTTTGAGGTTCGCTACTTTATTAAGATCGCGCGTATTGTAGGATTTACCAAGTTTCTTTAAAGTCAACCCAATAACTTCTCTAGGATTATCCAGCAAAGAAATGCGATCGCGCAATTCTTCCCGCCAGAGATCGCTCCAGTCTGTAGGAGGTTTCAAACCCAAGGACTTAAATTTGTCAATTCGATATACTATAACTGTAGTACCCCAGCGGTAGGGTGCAGCCCAAATTTTGCCTTTTTCATCCGCAATACCAGAGTCATTACGCCTTACTAATGTTTGCCAAGCAGGAGGTAATTGCGACCAGTTTGTAAGCTTTGCGGGGTCAAGAGGTTGAATTAATTTTTGTTGAATTGCCTTCGCTAACCAGTAATCACCAATCATTACTAAGTCGGCTTTTTCCTGTTCCTTACCCTGATTTTGTGCTGAAGTTTTGCTCTTCCAAGTTTGCAATAGAGCAAATAATTCTTGTAACTGCGTTTGTGGCACAATCTGTAAAAGCGGTGATGGTTGCAGTTGCTTGCGAAATTGAGCGACAACTTGTGCGGGAACAGAATTTTTCAGCGATCGCACTTTTAGGGCCGTCTGGGTTCCACATCCCCCCGCTAATTGGCTCAGAGTTAGGGCGCTAGCCCCCAATAGCAAAGACCTTCGTTTCACTTTGTCTGCATCCGCTTTGTTAGATAATCTTTAATTTTTGCTCGTAATAAAGCATCATTATACATGAAATATGTCTTTGCCAGCAAATTTTGCTTTTTCCTTCTGTGCTATATGTCATTGCGAACTCCGTGAAGCAATCTCAAGACTTGGTGCTTCCTTCGATAGGCGTACAATGACACAGAATATTTATTTTTACCTATATTATCCCATTGCGAACTCCGTGAAGCAATCTCAAGATTTGGCGATTGCTTCGATAGACTCTCAATGAGACAAAATATTTATTTTTACCTATTTAACCTTGAAAGAAAACAATCTTTCTTTCCTACCAACTTTCTCGATCGGGATCGGCCGAATCGCTCCAAATTTCTACATCCAAATCATTCAGATAAATCAAAGCACTTTCAATCTGACTAGCAGTACCGTGCAGTTCCAAATCAAACCAACCATCATCAGAAGATTTAACTCCCAATAAAGCTGCATTAACATTTACCGTCAAGCCATATTGAGAAATCAAGCGAGAAATCACAGGTTCTTGATGGTATTCTTTGGGAACCCGCATCCGAATCCGGGTTTGAGTAGGTCTAATATCTCCTTCAACGCTCTTGGGAATATCTGATGCCGTCGCCTTATGAAAAGCATTAATTGATTCACTTTCCAAGTTGTTGTTATTGTTTTCAACTAACATCTGAATCTCCTCGTTTAAAAATTTTTGTTTGGCTGGGAACGCCGCATTTTAGGCGGTGAATAACCGTCCAGAGAGCGGCGTTACAAAATGTCTGAAACAATCAATTCTGTATTAGAAAAAATGGGAAATCTCCGAACTCTTCCATATTTTATTCAACTTCCTTAATCCTAGTTTTGCGCTCTAATATTTCCTTAAGTACAAGAGTTACAACTGCTAAAAAAGCGAGAATAACCGCAGCAGAATAAGCCGATTGCGTCGCATACTGCTTGTAAGATTCTTCTACAAATAGCGGTAAAGTTTGCGTTTTTTTAGCAATATTTCCCGATACTACAGAGATAGCACCAAATTCTCCCATTGCTCTTGCATTTGTCAAAATTAAGCCATAAAGTAAGCCCCAGCGAATATTGGGAATCGTGACTCGCCAGAAAATTTGCCAATCATTTGCGCCCAAAGTTTTAGCCGCTTCTTCTTGGTCAGTACCAGCTTCTTCCAGAACCGGAATTACTTCGCGAGCCACAAAAGGCAGAGTCACAAAAGCAGTAGCCAGCACCATCCCCGGAAAAGCAAAAATAATCTTAATATTGGCTGCTTCCAAGAACGATCCAAACCACCCATTGCGCCCATATAGTAACACGATCATTAAACCAGCAACAACAGGTGAAATTGCAAAAGGTATGTCTAAGATGCTGATTAAAAGCGTGCGCCCAGGAAATTTATTTCTAGCAATTACCCAGGCAGCACACAAGCCAAAAATTGTATTGATCGGCACTACAATTATAGCAATAAATAAGGTAAGTTTGGCTGCATGGAGAAATTCTGGAGCAGTCAAGTTGGACATGAAAGGGCCAACTCCCTTACTAAAAGCTTGGACAAAAACATTGAGAGCAGGGATGAAAAGTACAAGAGATAAATACAGGACTGCTACCCCAATTAAAAGTCCCTTTACCCAGGTTTTCTCCTTGTTTTGGAAGCGAGAATTAGCGGGAGGTACATTGTATTTAGCAGATGGATTTAGATCAATCGTCATAGCGACTACCCCAGGCTTGTAAAATATTAATTGCCAATAACATCACCAATGAAATTGCTAACAGCACAACGCCAATTACAGTTGCACCCGCATAGTCATACTGTTCCAACCTCTGGAAAATTAGCACTGGTGCGATCAAATCTTTAAATGGCATATTAGAAGCAACGATTACAGTCGAGCCATACTCGCCAACTGCCCTAGAAAATCCTAACGCTACTCCAGTTAAAATGGCTGGCAATAATGGTGGTAAAATCACTCGCCAAAATGTCTGCCACTGAGAAGCGCCTAAACACCAAGCTGCTTCCTCAATGTCTTTTTCCATCTCGCTCAAAACTGGTTGTACTGTTCGCACTACAAAGGGTAAGGAAATAAAAATCATTGCCACACCTACGCCAAGACGAGTAAATGCAATCTTGATACCAAAGGGTGCAAACAATGAACCAATCCAGCCATTATTGCTATAAACTGTGGCGATCGTCAACCCGGCCACAGATGTAGGCAGTGCAAAAGGTAGATCGACGGCGGCATCTATAAACCGCTTGAGTGGAAAATCATATCTGACTAAAACCCAG
Source organism: Kamptonema sp. PCC 6506 (assembly GCF_000180455.1). Classification (NCBI taxonomy): domain Bacteria; kingdom Bacillati; phylum Cyanobacteriota; class Cyanophyceae; order Oscillatoriales; family Microcoleaceae; genus Kamptonema; species Kamptonema sp. PCC 6506. The sequence continues at coordinate 13,732 of NZ_CACA01000375.1, read as the reverse complement.
GCAATTAATGTTCCGAAAACGCCATTAATGATCGCTGCAACTAATGATGTAAAAAAGGTGACATCATAAGCAGAGAGAGCAATCGGACTGGTGGCAATTCTCCAGAATTCGGCTGGGTTAGCTGTACTCGCCTTTGCTAGCAATGCCGCTACTGGTAAAAGTAGCATTAAAGAAAGATAGCCGAGGGTTATTCGCCAAGGCCAAGTAATTTTAGCTGCTAGATTTTGGAGTTGAGATTTAGGTTTTTGGGTAGGAAGCGATACCATTTTGATTTGAGGTTTTTGCGTGGATTTAGGATATTGAAGTTAGGACTTACACAACAGGTATCGGTTAGTGGGGTGCGTCAGAGATTAAAACCCTATTGTCTCAATCGATAACTTCGTCTGACGCACCCTACAAGCTGATTTAATTATGACAGTTGGCTTTATTCCCGATCGGTTAACATTATTTCCTGATGTCAGCCTGGATTTTGTCAAAAATAGTGCCATCAGCAAAGAATTTTTGATCGATTTCTCCCCAACCTCCCAAATCTTGAACTGTAAATAAGTTTTTGACTGGCGGATATTTCTCGACAAATTCTTTGTCTTGAGCTACACTAGCGTCTACTGGGCGGAAGCCTGCTTTAGCAAATTCTCGCTGAGCTTCTGGAGTGTACAGAAACTTAACAAATGCTTCAGCAACTTCGCGCGTGCCGTGCTTATCAACATTTTTATCAACAACTGCGATCGGATTGTCGATGGAGACATTGGTATCAGGAACAATATAAGGCACTTTTTCACCTTTCTGAGCAGCTAATACCATCTCATTTTCATAGTTGATCAGCACATCGCCCTGACCTTGTTTGAAAAATACGTCGCTAGCTTCGCGGGCATCTTTTGTGAGTATGGGAACGTTTTTGTAAACCTTGGTAACAAATTCTTGAGCTTTGGCTTCATCGCCGCCAGTTTTGGTGACAGCACCCCATAAAGCTAGAAAATTCCAGCGAGCAACCCCAGAGGTTTTAGGATCGGCCGTGATTAGTTGAACTCCCTCTTTACCTAAATCTTCCCATGTTTTAATCCCTTTGGGATTGCCTTCGCGGGTGACTAATGCTGCTACGGATTTGCTGACTATGCCATCATTAGGTGATTCTTTTTCCCAACCTGGTTCAATTAGTCCAGCTTTCTGAATTTTACTGGTGTCAAGGGCGAGAGCGAGGTGGACGATATCTGCTTCTAGGCCGTCAATTACGGCGCGAGTTTGGGAGCCGGAGCCGCCATAACTTTGATTGAAGCTGACAGTTTGATTGTGTTCTTGTTTCCACTTTTCTACGAATTTAGGAATAATTGTTTCGTGGGCAGCTTTGGTGACGGCGAAGGAAACGAGGGTGAGTTCTACGTTACCTTGACCGGCGGCAGTTACGTTGGTGCCGCTGGAGCTAGATGCTGTGTTGTTGCTACTACTGGGAGAGCAAGAGGCGATCGCCACACTCAAACTCAGCCCTAATATAAAGAGTGATGCGAAGCTTTTTAGGGAATTCCTAAATAGAGTTATGCTGGCTAGGCGCTGTTGATACAAGCGCCCTAGCTGAGTGAGGCGTTGCCACTGACTCATTAGATGCTTTCCTCGTGTAAAGTACGGTTATTTGGTAGGAATACCGTTTTTTATGTACAGTCGTACATTATATAGAAGACTTTGCAAAAATGCAAGAGATAAAAAAACTACTCCCCCGCTCCCCTTCCCCCCGCTCCCCCACCCCCCGCAGCCCAAATATACCGATTCGATATACAATAAAACACTACAAAAACTATCAGTTAAACTGCCCCTAGTCCTGCGGGAATGCGTGAGTCTCTCTGCCAACAAGCTACGGGAAAGATTTTGAGCAAAAAAATTAAATTTTTATGTCTTTACCCCGCCCCGTCTCAGATACCCTAGTTGACCTGCTGAAGCCGATCGCACAGAGTTTGGGAGATCGATTGGGAGCAACCGTCACCAGTCAGTCTTTTTCTGAAGGGTCATTAGGAGTTCAGGCCCTTCGTCATCAAGTCAAAAAAGATCGGCGTTGGATTCAAGCGCAAATTCAATTTCTACAGCGGCAAGAACGTCGGGAACAAGAATTAAAAGAGATTACAAGCGTAGAAAAAGCACGCGCTAACGAGTTAAGAGAAGAAGAATTAAGAGATCGGCGAGAAATTAGTAGATTATGCCGCGAACTGATGCGGGAATTACAGGCAGAAGCAATTAAAATCAAGCTGAGTGAGATTCAAGTTATTTGGGATCGAGACACTTGGTTTTCTAATTTAAGCAGACAAGAAACAGAGCAAATTTTGCAGCAGCAACAGCACCGATTATTGCTGTTAGTTTCTCCAGCTAAAATCAGCAAAGATTGCCCAGATTCTTTCCGGCATAACTTGAATATCGAGTTACCCGCTAAGTTGAGATCGTTTTTGAGCCAGTATTATCCTCAACATAGCGAAACTTGTCCAGTTCAGTTTTACGGCGACTATTTCAAACAGCCAATTTCTGATATTGATGTGGAGCGGTTGCAGACAATTTTAGGCCCAGTGCCGACGGCGATTCTTTATAGCGATATCAGCGACTATGAAGTGAATTTTCATGTTGGTTTTTGGGGAATGGTAAATCAAACTGTTTCCTTAGTATCGATTCAGCCTTGGAACTGGGAAAAAGTTTACGAACAGTTGGGAATAGATGGTACTGACGAAAAAGTATGTCTGCGAATTATTAGGCAAATAATTGTTTCAATACATAAGTTATTAGCAGGATTTTTAGCAGATTTATATTACCTCAGTATTGATTTCAACTATGAACCACAACTTTACGATTTAAAATCTGAATTTGTTCAAGAATGGTTCGATCAAGAATGGGTTGAACCTTATATTGAAAGTCTGAAAGTGATTCAGCGACAGCAAAGAGCCGCTTGTGAAGTAGAGTTGCGACGGCTGGCAGATCGGGAAAATAGGGCTAAGCTTCAGCGCGATATTTTAGGAGAAGCGGAGCGCAAGCGCAGAGAACAAGCTGAGGCTGAGTATAAGCGCCAAGAACAAGTAGCATCTAAAAAAATTAAAACTAAAACATGGCAATGCGTTTGCACTTTGCCTGGACATTCATCTTTTGTAAATTCAATTGCTATTAGTCCAGATGGGCTGATTCTTGCTAGTGGGAGTTGGGACAGAACTATTAAGCTCTGGAACTTAGAAACGGGGGAGTTAACAACCACTTTAACTGGGCATTCCGATCGGGTAAATTCGGTAGCTATTAGCTCTGATGGAGAGCTTCTTGTTAGTGGTAGTTCTGATGAGACTATTAAACTTTGGAATCTCCATAGCGGTGAGTTACTTGGCACTCTCCCTGGCCATTCTATTGGGGTTAATTCTGTTGCTATTAGCCCCGATGGGCAGCTCGTAGCTAGCTGCGGCGGTAGTGACTATACAATTAAGCTTTGGCATTTAGACAGTGGCGAATTGCTGCGGACTTTGACGGGGCATTTAGATGATGTGAATGCGGTGGTTTTTAGCCCTGATGGTCAAGTTTTGGCGAGCGGAAGTTCTGATGCGACGAGCAAGGTTTGGGATGTGGAAACTGGAGAGTTACAGCGTACTCTTTCTGGTTTGAATTTGGGGGTGAATTCTATTGCGATTAGTCCTGATGGACAAACGCTTGTGAGTGTGAGAAATGATTACACGATTAAGCTGCGGAATTTGCCGACGGGCAGGCTGATGCGAATTCTCAGTAATAATCAACGTAAAGGTAATGATGTTGGCAATTCTAGCAGGGGTAATGCGCCACACATTTTGAGAAATTATGTAGGTAGAGGTAATTCGGTGGCGATTAGTCCTGATGGGTTGACTCTGGCTAGCGGCAGTGATGATAATACGATTAAGATTTGGAATGTGGCGACTGGGCAACTGATGAATACTCTGACGGGACATTCGGGGACGGTTTATTCGGTGGCGATCGCACGGGATGGTAAGCTGCTCGTCAGTGGTAGCGGTGATGAGACGATTAAGATTTGGCGCTGCGATTAAGGCAAGTGGGGTGGCTCGGTTGTGAGAAGAGAAAAATATTTTTTTTCTTGCTTGCGGATTTGAGGAAAGTTGTGTTATGATTGTAAATCGAAGTGCTGGCGTAGCTCAGTGGTAGAGCAGCTGATTTGTAATCAGCCGGTCATGGGTTCAAATCCGATCGCCAGCTTTTTTAGTTCAAGCTAGTCTATGTAAGGCTTTCAGCTATTTACACATTATTAATTATAGAACTTTTATCTGTAACGCCCTTGTCCTGGCGGCGTTACAGATACTTTTGCGTAAATCCTGTATAAAAATCTAAACAGGTGACTTTTATAGAAAATTTTGGTAATTTATGCGCGATAATGATTATCATTATTTCTATGAACCAACTTGTAATCACTGCCGTAGCAGGCCCAGCCGGCATCGGCAAAACCACCTGGATTCGACAGCAAATAGCGACAGAACCCTTACCAGCGGTATATTTCAGCCCCGGAACAGGTAACGTCCCCATAGACCAAGCCTGCATCGCCGCTGAATTTCCCCAAGTGAAAACCCTAAGTGACACCCAAAAATCCTTACTCACCAAACACTTAATAAATGGTGGCGTAGCCTACATTGAATTGGGGTGTTACCTGCAACTTGATGCCGTCAACAGCTTGCTAGAGGAATTTCCCAGTCGCCGCGTCTGCATAGTACCGCCGACGATAAAAGACAGCGAGTGGCAAAATTGGGCCGATGAAACTGTCGAGGGAGTATCAATCAATCAGCAATGCGAAGAACTATCAATTTGGCGATTACCCCTACAAGGAAATGTCATTGACCCCGTAAGTCTCGATGTTTTTTGGTATCAAGAAATGACCCAAGGAGCCTATGGCAAAATTCACAGAGCCAAAGGCATTTTTGACATCGCTGACGGGAGAGCATTCTACTTAGATTTCGTTGCCGAACTTGCAGAAACCAAATATGAAGAATTGAATCTCCCCCGCTGGCTAGAAGGCAAACCCCAACGCTTCAGCGGGATCGAAATTATCGGTGAAAATCTGGATGAAACTGCATTGCTCCAAACTTTAGAATACTCCTGTTTGCCAGAAGCCGCAATCTTATATTACCAGCAGCAAGTTAAAGATTCAATGTCATTATCAGCAGAGGAAGAAACAACATGAAAATTGCAGTTATGTCTTGCATTCATGGTAACTATGAAGCCTTGAATGCAGTTTTGACAGATATTGACCAACAAAAAGCTGATAGCATCTTTTGTCTCGGAGATTTAGTTGGTTATGGCCCCCATCCTCACGCAGTTGTTGAGCAAATTCGCTCCTTAGATATTCCCACTTGTGCGGGATGTTGGGATGAAGATATTGTCGAAGGCTTAAACTCCTGTGAATGTAGTTATCCCTCAGTGTTAGCAGAAAAACGGGGCAAATTAGCTCACGAATGGACTAACCAGAATATCTACCCTGAAACGCGGGAATATTTAGCACAATTGCCTCACAGTTTAAAGGAAAATAACCTTTGTTTTGTTCATGGTAGCCCCCATACAGCCCATGAGTATTTATTGCCCGAATTAGATGCTTTTATCGCCTTAGAAAGAGTCTTATCTACTGGTGCAGATGTACTATTTTGCGGTCATACTCATGTGCCATATATCCGCACTTTAGATGGCGGTCAATTGCAGGTAAAAGTAACTGGTAGCGACGGGAAAGTAGATGATTATTTAAATTTTTCTGCGCCTGTTTTAAAGATTGTTAATGTCGGTTCGGTTGGAGAACCGCGTCATGGAAGGCCAAATGCTACTTACGTTATTTACGATGAAGATACACAAAATGTGACATTAAGAGAGGTTGAATATGACTATCAAAAAACCTGTGCTGCGATTATCGAAAAAGGTTTGCCGCCTATCTTTGCATGGCGTTTAGCCAGAGGTTTAGAGTTTGCAGAAAGAGCAGACGATCCTACTCATGTTTGTGCAAGATAGGTAATTGGTAATTGGTAATAGCTAATAGCTAATGGCTAATTGCTAATTGCTAATGGCTAATGGTTAATGGCTAATGACTAATGGCTAATTATCCCTCTCCCCTCTCCCCTCTCCTCTCTCTTCCTCTTTCCCTAGCTACTGACGCACCCTACGAATACTACTACGAATACTGCAAATTTTACGAAAAAGCAAATCAAAATGTGGGCAATTTTAAGCGGAATCGAAGGAAATCTAAAAGCTTACGAAGCTGTACTTAATGACATTAAGCGCCAACGAGTTAGAGTCGAACAACTGTATATTATTGGTGACTTAGTTGGCATTAATCCCGACTGCGATAAATTAGTAGAGCGTTTGCAAAAACCGCGTCAAGGTGAATTATTACCTCAAGTTTGTACGGGATGGTGGGAGGAACAATGCTTCATTTTACACGCTATTGGTGCTACTAGCGAACCGATTGAGTTAATCGAGAAATATGGTCAGAATACAGTTAAATCTCTCTGGGATTCTGTGTCACGTAAGTCTGTACAATGGCTGAGGTCTTTGAATTTTGGCTTTCACGAACTTGACTGCTTGTTAATTCATGGTAGTACGGCCGGTGCTGCGGATAAATTAACTCCAGAAACGCCTGCTTTTGTGATGCTAGATCGGCTAATTCGCGCTGATGTAAATAACTTATTTTGCGGTCGATCTGGTTTAACTTTCCAGTATCAATTACAAGGGGGTTCGATTAATAATACTGTGCAAACTCTCGATTCTCAAAACTCTCCTCAAACTGTTACTGTCACTGCACGTCAAGTTATTGGAGTTGGTAATGTTGGCCGCCAACCCGGAGTTGCAACCTACACTTTATATAATCCTGAGTGCGATCGCATTCAGTTTAAGACGGTGCATTATGGGGGGAAAAAGGGGTTTCAATCATAGCAGATTTTCTCTCTAGTTTTTGTAAATAATCTAGAGGTTTCTGGTGCGACTTAGCCAGCGCCAAGACAGATTTTTCTAACAAATACCCAAACTCAAATTAATAGAAGAGGAACCATGACTAATCTCAATGTACAAACCCCAGATTTTATATACAACATTCCCAAAAGAGGAATGCCTGTAACTATAATTACAGGCTTTCTTGGCAGTGGTAAAACTACCTTACTCAATCAAATTCTCAAAAATAAGCAAGACTTAAAAGTTGCCGTTCTAGTTAATGAATTTGGGGATATCAACATTGATTCCCAGTTACTTATTTCTACCGACGACGACATGGTAGAATTGACTAACGGCTGTATTTGCTGCACAATTAATGATGGATTACTTGATGCAGTTTACAGAGTCTTAGAGCGAGACGATCGCATTGACTATATGGTGATTGAAACGACGGGAGTTGCCGATCCGCTACCAATTATTTTAACATTTGTCGGTACGGAGTTGCGGGATTTGACTAACTTAGATTCTGTTCTCACAGTCATTGATGCTGAAACATTTACTCCCGAACATTTCGACAGTGAAGCCGCTTTTAAACAAATAGCATTTGGCGATATTCTTCTGCTGAACAAAACTGATTTGGCTACGCCTGAAAAAGTCAAAGAATTAGAAGATTATATTCGCACAGTCAAAGAGGGGGCAAGGATTCTACACTCTAAATATGGTGAAGTTCCTTTACCGTTAATTTTGGGGTTAGGATTAGCAGAAATAGAGCTTTACAGTAACATGGAGAATGGGGATAAACATGACCACGAACATGACAATGAACATAACCATGAACATCACCACGAACATGACAATGAACATCACCACGAACATAACCATGAACATCATCATCATCACTCCGAACACTTAGCCAATGATGGATTTGTTTCGGTTTCGTTCCAAAGCGATCGCCCTTTTTCCATTAATAAATTTCAAGATTTTTTAGAGTATAAGTTGCCTAACGATGTATTTCGAGCTAAAGGCATTCTCTGGTTTGTCGAAAGCGATTTACGGCATCTATTTCAACTCAGTGGAAAACGATTTAGCTTAGATGCTGACGAATGGGGTAAATCTCCCAGCAATCAGATAGTCTTAATTGGTCGCAACTTGAATACCGCAGAATTACGGCAACAACTTGCTGAATGTGTGGCTTAAAAATTAATTCCCAAAAAACCAATAATTTTTAGAAAATTCAAACATCTGCGATTAGCCTGATTTTCCTTAAAACAAAGGTTAATATTGTTTCTTCTTTAGCAATGATATCTGCTGTAACTTCCATGCCTGTTTGTAGGGGATACTGTTGTTCTTCTCTCACAAGATATGTTTTTTCGGCTTCAATTTTTACCTGGTAATAACCAGTGGATTTGTCACCATTAGTAGGTGCGATCGCATCGGGAGAAATTTCTCTAACAGCGCCTTTGAGAGTGCCGTAATCGGGGTAGGGATAGGCAGAAATCCGCAGTTGCACTTTACCTTGCTGACAGTTTTCAACCTTCGCCTCTTGGCAAATTTGGACTTTGCTGATATCTTGCGTGGCAACGCGGGTGACGATCGCGATGGGAGTGCGATCGGGGGCAATTTGCGCGATCGCATCTCCCAATTGTACCACCTGGCCGGGATTTCGCAACTCCAGCTTTAACACAGTGCCGTTTACCGTTGCTCGGATCGCAGTTTGAGTTAAATCTGCTTCAATTTGTCGGATTTGGGAGCGATCGCGCTGCTGCTGCTTGCTAATTTCCACTCGCTGCTGAATTAGCGCTTCTCGCTCCCGATTAAGTGCTGCTAAGGTTGCTTCCCCAGTGGCTTTTTCCGCCGCCATACGTTGCTGTGCGATCGCCACTTCTGCACTGCTGGGGTTGAGAGCAGTTTTAGTCCGCTGCAACCGCGCCGCCACCGCTTCCATAACTTGCTGCTGTCGCAAAATCGCTTGTTTTTGGGCTTCAATGGCTCCTTTTTGTGCCGCTACTGCCTGTGCTTGCTGTTCTACCGCTAATTTTGCCTCCTCAAACTGATCCTGAGAAAGCGCCCCCGTTTCCGCGATCGGCTCGTAGCGATCGCGCTTCGATACCGCTGTCTTTAAAGCCGCCTCCACCGATTTTAAATTTGCCTCCCCTGACTTTAAATCTGCTTGAAATCTTTGCAATTCCTTCTGCTCCGATCTCAAATTGGCTTCAGCTTCCTCCACTTCTGCCACACTATTTTCTTGCCGATCTTCATGCTCCCGCTGGCTGCGTTTCAATTCAGCCAAAGCTGAAGCAACTGTGCGATTCATGCGGTCAGTTTCCGCAATTTTTTGCCGTTCTAAAGCTAGGATTTGAGCATCAAATTGAGTGAATTGTCGCTCTAGTTGCTGAAGATTTCCCTGCAACTGCTTTTTCTCATTTTGCAGCCGCAAATCTTCCACAATAGCAATGACATCCCCCTTGTTTACCCTTTGATTTTCTTTAACTTTAATACTTCCGATCGTCCCCTCGCTTGATGCTTGTACAATTCGGATTTCTCCTGTTGGTCTAACTGTGGCAGGTGCTCTCACTGTCACATTATATTTGAGTGTGGCTGCCAAAACCAAAGCAATCCCGACAGCCGCCGCTTGCAACAATCCTCCTAGCACCATCCAAGGATTAATTGGAGGTAAAAATTCTTCGCTATAAACCGTAGGTAAAAAAGCTTCGTTTGAGTCGTTTAATTTCATTAAAAACTGGAATTAATTCCTAGAACAATTAATTTTATTGCTAAAATTAATGACCCAGAAAAGATATCGCGAATACTTTCTGGATCTACTGTCTATCAATTACAGACTTTTGAGGATATCCCGATTTAACTAGCCCTAAAAATCCCTACTTATGCCAGCAGAGTTGAGCTTTCTTCTGCCACGCCAGAGTAGTGATGCCAAGGCATACTGCACTGGGTGCTACCGCAGGTACAACCTCCAGAAACAGAGGACATATCTTCATCGGTAAGTTCGATCAAACCGGCTGGATTTTCTGGCAGTTGTGCCTTTTCTTCAGCACTCAAGCTATCCAGATAGTCTTCATCTTTCCAAGCGCGGATGATGTGTTCGTTCAACATGATGCACCACTCCTTATGGGTACAAGAATTTATAGAGAGGTGATTCCCTATAGGTTGAGTATACTGCATGGAATGATAATCATTATCATAATTTGATTATTTTTTATTGATTTTATAGTTTGTTTTATAACTACAGCTTATGATATTCCGATTTTAGCCGCGTATTGAAGGGCTTATACCAATTCTTAAAGCTATAGCAACCGCCAGGGCGGTTAAGGGGCTAGGGGCTAGGGGCTAGGGGCTAGGGAAGAGGGGAAGAGGGGATGAAGAAAGTTTCAACGTCTTAACCGCCCTGGCGGTTGCTATACCTTGGCGGTTGCTATATCTATTCTTAAAGATATTGTGACAGTTAAAATACAAAAATTCAGGACTTAGAATCAAGCGATCGGAGTTCTACTTAGTGGTAGGGCGTGCGATCGCTGCCAACCATCTCTAGCTCTGAAAAACATCGCTTGTTTGCGGGCTTGTTTGTGGGAGCGCTCACCTGACGTTTAATTTTGTCCCTCTACGATTATGCTAAATTTTAATTATTGACAAACCAACATGGTTTTATCTAATCCAGACGCTGACCAACCCTTGGAAGCAGATGGCCACCACCATCACCACAGCCACTCTGCTCACCCTCACGTTCATAATGAAGCATCTCTCCGCCGGATAGTGAATCGGCTTTCTCGGATTGAGGGGCACATTCGCGGTGTGAAGACAATGGTACAAGAAAGTCGTCCTTGCCCTGAAGTGTTAATACAGATTGCTGCTGTTCGAGGGGCCTTAGATCGAGTGGCGCGGATTATTCTGGACGAGCATCTAACTGAGTGTATTGGTAGGGCTGCTAAAGATGGTAATATTGAAACTGAGATTGAAGAACTCAAGGCGGCTTTGGATCGATTTTTACCTTAGATGGCTAAAAAGCTGACCGTATAAATATTCTTCCTTCTCTCCTAGATAACTAAATTTTTCTTCCTTCTTCCTTCTTCCTTCCCTTAAGTTTTAGCTAGTTTGGCTTTCAGTTGATATCTAACTGTGGCATAAACTGCTTTGTAGGAGGCGTTAATATTGTACTCTTGCTGTAACCACTCTTGAATTTCTGCGTAGCTCTTGAAGCTTTTTTGAGGATCGCTAAGTCGTAGTTTCAAATCGGCACGGGCCTTAGCAGGAATAGCTGGTTTTCGACCTCCGCTGTGCTTTGTTTCTAGGAGTCCATACAATCCGTGAGTGCGGTACTTTTTTAACCAGCGCTGTACTGTAATCCTATTTACTCCGATAGTAAGTGCTAAGTCTTTTACTGTCTTGACTTGACAACTTTTGAGCAGATACAAGGCTTGAATTTTTTGAAAGCTACTAGCAGTTTTTTGTTTTGTTAATAGGCTCTTAAGTTCTTCGGCTGTTTCTGCGATCTCGATCTTGCATACCCCCACCATATCAATTACCTCATCCAAGAGCGTATCTCGCCCGAAACTTATTGATTGTTACTAACTACTCATCGAAAAATTGTGGAATAATGCAGAATTTAAAAGTCATTATTCTGAATAATTTTTATTAATCTCTGACTACTGACTCCTGCATTCTTGTTTTGGAAAAAATTCTGTTTTTAATAAAAGATCGTTGGTATTTGATAGTATTCTAGAAAGCTCAGAGTTAATCTACAACTCTAATCGCACCCTGACGCAGACTTTCAAACATCCGATTGATAGAGTTTTGTTCTTCAGAACTCAGAAAATCTTTTGCCAGTAACATCGACATCAACCGCCGCCGATCGGTACGGGTAATTCTCCGAGTAGAAAATATTTCTAACACTATTTGCTCGATACTGAGTTGGGGAGCGCTGACTTGAGGTGTCATCATCTTTATGGGAACTCAACACTATCAGTATCGTTTATACATACCCTTTGACGTGCGATCGCCAACTCTTAAATTATGTGATAACACTTACAGTTATAAGTGATATTAATCACAACTTACTTAAGTAAACTCAGAAGCGAACTCTATCTTAATCTTTACTTTTTCATCCGGTCAAGCCGCGTCAGTCAGAGTATTTTGCATTCAATGAGACATAGAGAAGCAATAATGAACGTTGACGAACTGCTGAGGCTATACGCAACAGGAGAAAGAAATTTCAGTGGAGTATACCTACCAGAGGTGTATCTCTGTGACGCAGAGCTAATTGGAGCCAACCTATGCGAATCAGATATTACCGGAGCTAACCTGAGTAAAGCCAAACTCAACAGAGCCAACCTCAGCAAAGCCAATCTCAGCAACACCAATCTCAGCGGTACAGATCTGGGAGGAGCTGACATGACAGAAGCAATTTTAACTGAAGCAAACCTGTGTCGAGCCGACCTGATCGGTACTAATCTTAGCAAAGCTGACTTGAGCAGAGCCTTCCTCACCCAGGCAAATTTCATCGGAGCCAATATTTCTAGAGCAATCCTATGTCAGACAGACTTGCACGGAGTCAACCTCTACGGAGTAAATCTGCGTCGAGCAATTCTTACCGAAGCTGACCTAATCGGAGCCAATTTAACTAAGGTAGACCTCAGTGGAGCCGACTTAATGGGAGCTAGCCTAATTAGAGCAGACCTAACTGAAGCTATCTTAAGTGCCGCAGACCTGACTGGTGCCAACCTACTAGGCGCAAACCTAACTGGAGTCAACCTCAGTGGAGTATATCTTAAGGGCGCAACCATGCCCGACGGTACAGTTCACGACTAATTGCCCTTCTATTTTGGCAGCCTGCGAAGAACTGGTGGTAAATTAAGGAGTAATGAGCTGTTAAGCGAAAATTACTCCTTAGCAATTTTAGTTTTAATTTTATTGCAAATAAGCGATACTAAGAGTATTTTAGATTTTATATTTTGGATTTTAGAGGCTAAAAATGAAACTCAGAATCCTCGCAACTGCAACGCTGCTAACCGCGATTTTCCCAGCCATTGCTGCATCTGCCGAGAATATTGAACATACACAACAGCTACTAGCAACCCGACAGTGTTCTCAGTGCGACCTCAGCGGTGCAGGTCTAGTTTTAGCCAACCTGACTGGAGCAGATCTCAGAGGTGCTAACTTGAGCGGTGCCAATCTCAGCCGCGCTAACCTTAGTGGTGCAGATCTTACAGGCGCAAACCTCAGCGGTACTAGCCTCTATGGTGTCAACTTGAGCGGTGCCAATCTCACAGGTGCAAATCTCAGTGGTGCTGATTTGAGAACTGCTTATTTAGGTAATGCCAATTTAGCTAGCATTAATCTGAGTAATGCACAATTACTAGGAGTTAGGGGATTGCCAACCAATATCGGGGAAGCAGAGGACTTCTATAGATTAGGGTTGGCAGAAGCCAAAGCTGGAAACTACAGAAATGCCATAGATTATTACAATCAAGCACTCAGCCTCAAACCCGATCTAGCAGTAGTGTATTTTGCGCGAAGTATGTCTCGCGCTGACTTGGGAGACTTTCCAGGCGCGACTCAGGATGCTCAGATAGCTAATCAACTCTTTGCCTCTCAAGGAAATGCTAGAGGTCAGGAAGTGTCGAAGCAGTTAGAGCAAGCGATCGTAACCCGTCAAAAGCCAACGGAACCTCAAACCAGTGGCGGAGGATGGATGAATGCTTTAGGAGCGTTAGGATCTGTCTTACTAAAAGTCCTGTTTTAAATTTGTACGATGGGTGGATCGCGTGAAGAAGGGGCTAGGGGCTAGGGACTAGGGGCTAGGGAAAGAGGGGGGAGATGGGGAGCA
>NZ_CACA01000376.1:0-2902 GCF_000180455.1 Kamptonema sp. PCC 6506 | reverse complement strand
AAGGAAAACCCTGGATGTAGCGTAACCTCTGAGAAGCTGGCTTATGTAATTTACACTTCGGGGTCTACAGGAAAGCCCAAAGGCGTATTGGTGGAGCACCGAGCAGTAAACCGTTTGGTAATTAATACGAACTACATTAGTTTACAACCAAAAGATATAGTTGCTTTCGTCTCAAATTTTTCATTCGATGCAGCTACATTTGAGATTTGGGGACCGTTAATTAATGGCGCAAAGTTAATTGTCATAACAAAAGATGTAGCACTTTCTCCTCTTGACTTTGCAAGTCAAATCCAGGGTGAAAGAGTCACTATATTGTTCTTGACCACTGCGTTGTTCAATTTCATGGCTAGAGAAATACCATCGGCTTTTCATGTGGTGCAACACCTTATAGTTGGAGGAGAAGCTATGGAGCCTAAATTGGTCAAAGAGGTACTCAAGAAGGGTTCACCTCAGCGACTGCTTAACGGTTATGGGCCTACTGAAAATACAACATTTACCACCTGCTACTTAGTGCAGGATGTTCCAGAAAAGGCTACAACCATTCCTATCGGTTGCCCTATCTCCAATACACACTGTTTTCTACTAGATGCCCAAAAACAGCTTGTCCCCATCGGTGTCCCAGGAGAGCTATACATTGGTGGCGCTGGTTTAGCACGGGGCTACCTCAACCGACCGGAACTAACAAGCGATCGCTTTATTCCCAACCCCTTTAGCCACGAATCGGGTTCTCGCCTTTATAAAACTGGCGATTTAGCCCGCTATCTACCAAATGGCAATATCGAATTTTTAGGTCGCATCGACCACCAAGTGAAAATTCGGGGCTTCCGCATCGAATTAGGGGAAATTGAGGCCGTATTGAGCCAACACCCAGATGTACAGGAGTCTCTAGTTATCAACCGCGAGGATGCTTCCGGCAACCAGCGCTTAGTCGCTTATATTGTTTCCAACCTCAGACCTAAACGCACAGCAGTCGGGAGCTTACGCGACTTTCTGAAGCAGAAACTACCAGACTATATGATGCCCTCCAGTTTTGTGTTTTTGAATCATTTGCCGCTGACACCAAACGGCAAAGTAGACCGTAAGGCACTGCCAGCTCCCGATGCCGATGCTATTAACCTACAGTTAGAAACAACTTATGTCGCACCCCAGACTGAGATAGAACAATCTATTGCTATAGTTTGGCAAGAAGTATTACACTTAAAAAAAGTAGGTGTAGATGATAGTTTCTTCGATTTAGGTGGTCATTCATTACTTATGGCTCAGGTTCATAGCCAACTGCGCGAAGTGGTGGACAGAGAGGTTTCAATCATGGAAATGTTTAAATATCCAACCATCAGCTCTTTGGCTAAGTATTTAAGTCAGGAGCCAGAGGAAAAACCCTCTTTTCGGCAAAGTCAAGATCGCATCAAAAACCAAAAAGACGCAATCAATCGCCAAAAGCAAAAACAGCGCTTGCAAGGAAAGAATAAAAATGGATAACTCTGAAAGTTCCCACTCTATAGAAGGTATCGCTATCATTGGCATGGCTGGTCGTTTTCCCGGTGCTAAAAATGTTGATGAGTTTTGGAAAAACCTGCGCGATGGCTTGGAATCTATTTCTTTCTTTTCTGAAGAAGAACTAAAATCTTCAGGCATTGATGAATCAGTAATATGCGATCCTCGCTATGTAAAAGCAAGAGCGGTATTAGAAGATATTGAGCTGTTTGATGCTTCATTCTTTGGGTTTAATCCTAGAGAAGCTGAAATCACAGATCCCCAACACCGCTTTTTCTTAGAGTCGGCTTGGGAAGCTCTAGAAAATGCTGGCTACAACTCGGAAACTTACGAAGGTTCAATTGGAGTTTACGCAGGCACAGGAAGTTACAATACTTATTTATTGCACAATCTTTATCCCAACCACAAGCTCAGAGAATTAGTTGGAGATTTCCAACTTATGATCGCCAATGAGAAAGATTTTTTATCAACTCGCGTTTCTTATAAATTAAACTTGAAAGGGCCAAGTGTTACTGTCCAAACTGCCTGTTCTACTTCATTGGTTGCTATTAGCATGGCTTGCCAAAGCTTGCTGAATTATCAATGCGATATGGCTTTGGCTGGTGGCGTTTCTATAGGCGTTAACCAAAAGACAGGATATTTTTATAAAGAGGGAATGATTCTTTCACCAGACGGACACTGTAGAGCCTTTGATGCTAAAGCACAGGGAACTGTTAGCGGTAGCGGTGTGGGAATTGTGCTTTTGAAGAGATTAGAGGAAGCGATCGCAGATGGAGATTATATTCATGCGGTGATTAAAGGTTGTGCGCTCAATAATGATGGTGCTTTCAAAATTGGCTACACGGCTCCCAGTATAGATGGCCAAGCGCAGGCGATCGCAGATGCTCTAGCACTAGCAGAAGTTCACCCTGAAACTATCAGTTATGTAGAAGCTCACGGAACGGGAACACCCCTGGGAGATCCGATCGAAATTGCCGCGTTGACACAAGCTTTCTCAGCCGAAACTAAGAAAAAAGGCTTTTGTGCGATCGGTTCAGTAAAAACCAATATCGGACATTTGGATGCTGCTGCTGGTGTGACTGGCTTAATCAAAACTGTCCAAGCTCTTAAACACCAGTTAATACCACCTAGCTTGCATTTTGAACAGCCTAATCCTAAGATTGATTTTGCTAATAGTCCTTTTTATGTTAACACAAAACTTTCGGAATGGAAAGTAGGTAAAACACCTCGTCGTGCTGGAGTTAGTTCTTTTGGTATCGGTGGAACTAATGCTCATGTAGTTCTTGAAGAAGCGCCTAATTTAGAACGGGGGGAGCGGGGGAGCAGGGGAGCGGGGGAGCGGGGGAGCGGGGGAGCAGGGGAGCGGGGAGCGGGGGAGCGGGGGAGCGGGGAGCGGGGAGCGGGGAGG
>NZ_CACA01000377.1:0-1152 GCF_000180455.1 Kamptonema sp. PCC 6506 | reverse complement strand
TAAAAGTGTATTTGTAGAGAGACTGAAAGAATTTCAAAATCAGTGGACATTTGACGGTATATGTGTAGCAGACAGTGCCTTATACACAGCTCCTAATTTGTCAGCGATGGCAGGAATGAAATGGATAACCAGAGTGCCATTAAGTATCAAAGAAGCTCAAAATAAAATCTGGGATATAAAAGATAATGCCTGGGAGCCAAATCAAATAAAGGGGTATAAAATAGCAGCGATATCAAGTGAGTATGCTAACATCAAGCAAAGATGGCTAGTGATAGAGAGTGAAATCAGAAAACAAGCAGCAATTAAAACAATAGCCAAGCAAGTAGAGAAACAGTTAGAATCAGCCAAAGCCTCAGTGCGTAAGCTATCGGGGCAAGAGTTTGCTTGTATTACCGATGCAGAGATAGCAATAAAAAGGTTATCAGATTCTTGGAAATATCACCAGATTGCAGAAATTGAATACCGAGAAAAGCCAGTCAAAAAAACGACAATTAAGCCGAAAATATCAAGCCAGACCAAGACAACAGTTTATCAAGTTACAGGTAAAATAGAAACCAGAAAATCAGTAATAGAAGCGGAAAAAGTCAAAGCCGGGAGATTTATATTAGCCACGAATATCTTAGATACTAAAACAGTGAGCAATCAACAGGTATTATCGGAGTACAAAGCGCAGCAAAGTAACGAGAGAGGATTTAGATTTATCAAAGATCCGTTATTTTTTACGTCAAGCGTATTTGTGAAAAAGCCGGAGCGAGTGGAAGCAATTGGAATGATAATGGGACTGTGCTTGTTAGTTTATAACCTAGCTCAAAGGAAATTGAGACAACAATTAGAAGCTAGCAATGAGGGGGTGAAAAATCAGGTGAAGAAATTAACAAATAAGCCGACGATGCGCTGGATATTTCAGATGTTTCAAGCGGTGCATTTAGTGTCGATAAATGGAGAGAAGCAAGTCAGCAATTTAACCCAAGACCGTCAAGATGTATTAAAGCATTTAGGGCAGTATTGCTGTCAATACTATTTAATATTTTCAAGTGGATGATGATTGATATTAAGGTATAAATATTTGTAAATAATCTTCATTTATGAGTCAAGACAATTTGCTCTTGGCATGAGTTGACTTTGTTAAAAAGATGAGTTGAAGTGATAAAT